>NZ_JBMKJK010000014.1:0-151706 GCF_049236925.1 Enterobacter cloacae complex sp. SYL003
ACAGCCCTCAGTCATTTAGAAAGCAACTTTATTGCTTCTGCATAAAAAAATTACTGGGGATCCCTCAGCCCACGGGGAGAGGGAGAACACCCAGCCCGTAGGCCCGTGCAAGCGCAGCGCCGCCGGGCGAATCAGGCGACGATGCGGCCTGATGCCCTCACCCCGTCCCTCTCCCACAGGGAGAGGGAGAAAACACAACCCGTAGGCCCGTGCAAGCGTAGCGCCGCCGGGCGAATCAGGCAACGATGCGGCCTTATGCCCTCACCCCGGCCCTCTCCCACGGGGAGAGGGAGAACACCGGCGCCATTTCATTGATTTTTCACCCCGAAAAAGGTACGTTTTCGCCTTCATTCCAGCGTGGACATGCCAGCATTATGCCGATTATTCAGTCTGTTGAACGTGCGTTGCAGATCCTCGACCTGTTCAACGAGCAGGCCACCGAGCTTAAGATCACCGACATCAGCAAACTGATGGGGCTGAGCAAGAGTACCCTCCACTCGCTGCTGAAAACCCTCCAGCTTCACGGCTATATCGATCAGAACCCGGAGAACGGCAAATATCGCCTCGGCATGAAGCTGGTTGAGCGCGGTCATTTCGTCGTGGGCTCCATCGATATTCGCCAGAAGGCGAAAGGCTGGCTGACGGAGCTGTCCCAGCGGACCGGGCAGACCACCCATCTGGGGATCCTGGACGGTCGTGAAGGGGTCTATATCGAGAAGATTGAAGGCAAGCTGGCCGCCATAGCCTATTCGCGCATCGGCCGCCGCCTGCCGGTTCACGCAACCGCCATCGGCAAAGTGTTGATTGCCTGGCTGGGCGAGACCGAGCTGAACACCCTGCTGGAGGGCTATCAGTACACCACCTATACCCCTTCCACCCTCGCCTCCCGGGAAGCGTTAATGACTGCCCTGACGCAGACCCGCGAACAAGGTTATGCCCTGGACAGCGAAGAGAACGAGCAGGGCGTGCGCTGCGTGGCGGTGCCGGTGTGGAACCACGAATCCCGCGTGATTGCCGCCCTGAGCCTGTCGACTTTGACCTCGCGCGTGGACGACGCCGAGCTGGCTAATTTCCGCGAGCAGCTTCAGCAGGCCGGGCTCGCGCTCTCACGCGCACTGGGCTATGCCGGCTCGTAGGTGAAGTAGTCGAAGTCCGCGTGGCAGCCGTCGCCGCTGATGTCCTCGCAGTGCAGTCCCACAAACGCACCGGTAAAGAAGCCGCGCCCGCCGATGTAGTCGTCCGACAACTTCCACGCCTCATACGTGATCGGCACGGTATGCCATGTCTCGCCGTCGAACGAGTAGCTGTAGCGGTAGACCAGTTTATCCACGTCCACCCTTAGCCAGACGCTCTCGGCCTGTTCCGGCACCGGAATCGGCTGCTCGTGCAGCGGCCATGACGGCACGTTGTGGTCGAGTTGGATCACCTTGATAGTTCTCCCCTGCCCCTCCTCGTAGTCCACAAAGCAGTAGCTCCAGTTTTTGCTGTTGTAGTAGCAGGTCAGCCCCGCGCTCTGCTGGAAGTGGACCGGCGAGAACTGCATCCGCGTCTCGGCCCGGAAGGTGAAATGCTGCCAGCGGCGCGCCACGGTCGACTGGGTAAAGGTCGAGTTGAGCGAGTCGTTGCCGTAGAGCCGTAAGTAGCCCGGGCGGGCGGTGAGCGAGCCGAGGGTGTTGTCGAATGGAATGCGCAGGGTCTGCAGTTCCGGGTCAAGCGAACTGGCGTCGAAATCGTCCCGCCAGATGCCCGGAACGGCTACAGGCTGCTCCGCCATCTGCGGGCCTTTCACGGTCAGTTGCGCGTGCTTGCCGCCTTCCACGTACGGCCAGCCGTCGCGCCATTCAATGCGGGCGATGCCGGTCTCGCGCCCCAGCGGGCAGTAGCCGCGCCCGCCGGAGGCCAGCAGCGGCACGCCGGGCAGGCGCAGCGGGCGGCTGGTGAGGTAGGCCATATACCACTCCCCGGTGTGGGTTTGCAGCAGCGAGCCGTGACCGCTCTTTTGCAGCGGGTTCTCCGGCAGGTGCCAGCTGGTCATCATCGTCACGTCCGGGTGCAGCTCGTACGGCCCGTCGATGGTTTTTGCGCGCAGCACCACGACGGCGTGCTCGTAGCTGGTGCCGCCCTCGGCAACCATCAGGTAGTACCATCCCGCGTGGCGATAAAGATGCGCCCCTTCGGTGTAGCAGAGCGGCGTGCCGGTAAACAGCGTTTTGCGCTCGGGCGAGAGCGTGCCAGTCTGCGAATCAAACTCCTGCATCACGATGGTGTTGTGCGGGTTGCTGTGGTGGCGCGGCCCCCACGGGCGGTAGAGGTAGTATTTGCGGCCATCGTCGTCGTGGAACAGGGAGGGATCGAACCCGCCGTTGCCCATCGGGATCGGCTCGCTCCACGGCCCCTCGATGGACGGCGCGGTGACGAGAAAATTGCGGCCGTTTTTCCACGGCGAGTCGACAATCTTCACGTCGGTGTAGAGCAGCCAGAACCTCCCGTCGGCGTAGCTCAGGCACGGTGCCCAGATGCCGCCGGAGTCCGGGTTGCCCTTCATGTCCAGCATCGACACGCGGTCCAGCGGGGTGCTGACCAGCGACCAGTTTTTCAGATCGCGGGAGTGGTAGATGCGCACGCCCGGGAACCACTCGAAGGTCGAGGTGGCGATGTAGTAGTCCTCGCCCTGACGGCACAGGGACGGGTCCGGGTTGAAGCCGGTGAGTATCGGGTTAGTAATTTCCATGTTGCCTCCGGTTAATGGGATGCGGCTGTCGCAGCGTCGGGAACGGCCTCGCCCTGCGACGCGCGGTGCTTGATCAGCTGCTGGCTGATGGCCTCCACGCGGGCGTCGGTGAGCTTGTAGAACGACAGCATGATGAACATGCCCGCGTAGAGCACCACCGGCACCACGCAGAACAGAATTTTGATGGTGGTCAGCACCTCAACCGGCTGCACGCTGCTGCTGGCGGAGTAGTTGACGTACGCCAGGATCCAGCCCACCACCGCCCCGCCAATTGCCAGGCCAATCTTCAGGCTGAACAGGTAGGTGGAGAACACCAGCCCGTCGAGGCGGCGACCGCTACGGCTCTCCTCGTAATCCACCACGTCAGAGGCCATCAGCCACTGCAGCGGCGTGGTGGTGTTAAAGACGAACAGGAACAGAATGTTGAGGGCAAAAATCAGCGCGATGTGCTCCGCCGGGGTGACGAAAATCAGCAGGCTAATCAGCGAGTAAGCGACGATGATCCACTTGAAGGCGGTAACGCGGTCGAAGCGGCCCAGCAGGCGGGAGGAGCAGAGCGAGCCGAACATGGTGGCAAGGCTGCCGTAGAGTAAGAACTGGGTCGCCATCTCCGGGTGATCCATCACGTATTTCACGAAGTAGAGCGTCGCCCCGCCGCGCACCACGTTGGAGCAGGTCGCCATCATCTTGAAGGCACACATGATGCGCCACTGGCTGTTGCCCAGCAGCAGCTTAAGGTCTTTCGCCACCGACGAACCCGGCTGCACCTCAAAGGTGTAGCGCTCTTTGGTGGTAAAGAAGCAGACGTAGAGCAGCACCACGCCGCTCAGCCCCAGCACGCACATGGCGCCGAAATACCCCACCTGCTCGTTGCCTTTGCCAATGATGCTGACCAGCGGCAGCGCGATGCCGCTGATGGCGAGCGACCCCGCGGCGGCGAGGAAGAAACGCCAGGACTGCAGGGCGTGACGCTCTTTCGGGTCGGCGGTAATGACGCCCGGCATAGCGCAGTACGGGACGTTAACGAAGGTGTAGACCAGAGTCAGCAGAATATAGGTCACGCAGGCGTAGATGATTTTGCCCTGCGCGGAGAAGTCCGGCGTGTAGAAGGTCAGCATGCAGACGATGCCGAACGGGATGGCGCCCCACAGCAGGAACGGGCGAAACTGGCCATGCCGCGTGCGGGTGCGGTCTACCAGCAGCCCCATCAGCGGGTCGGTCACGGCGTCGAGCACGCGGGAGACTAAAAACAGCGTCCCCATAATGCCCGCGGAGAGGCCGAAGACGTCGGTGTAGAAATAGGCCAGCAGGAACATCGTGGCCTGCCAGACGAAGCCGCAGGCGGTGTCACCCAGCCCGTAGCCAATTTTGTCTTTCATGGTTAATTGCGTCATCAGAATTACACCCTTATGTAGTGTGCTGAATTACAACATCGTGTTAATGGAGTGTAATGAGCTGTTCAATTAACCAGCAATGCTCATATCTTATTTCTGAATTACGTTATTTCGCTTTTGTGACGCCAACGATATATCACAACTTATTGTTTAAATTAGTAAATTGCAGACACGTAAAAACCGCCCGCGGACTATTTTCCGCAGACGATTTTCTCTCACAAAATAATTAAATACCGAGCGCTTTTTTACCGGCGTTAATTACCTCAATGATTTTATCGGTGTCATAAATACAGCCTTTCCAGGTGCCGCCGCTCACGGACTGTAATGCCGCCCACAGCCGGGTATCGTCCGGCAAAAAGTCGTGAGCGTGCAGGTCCGGATGCACCTGCCGCCGTGCCAGCTCGCGCGCGCCCTCTTCCGGCGTCAGCGGGTTGTCCGCAGTACCGATAAAGTTTACGCTGCCTGTTAATGTCAGGCGGTCCACCGCAATCTCAATGATGTCGTTATCGCGCAGCTTGCCTATCGGCCCGCCCGCCAGCGCCTCCGGCGACACGTGGCCGAAACAGGCGCCCGTCGACACGCCCGAGAAGCGCGCATCGGTGATTAACGACACCGTTTTGCCCCACGAGATGTGTTTGAGCGCGGAGGTGAGCTGGTAGGTCTCCTCCATGCCGGTGCCGGACGGTCCACCGCCGATCACCACCATGATATCGCCCTGCTCAATCTCTTCCCGCTTGATAGCCCTGATCGCCTGCGCCTCCGAGACAAACACCCGCACCCGGCCGGTGTGGCGGTAAACGCCATCTTCACCGACGACCGACGGGTCGATCGCCGTGGCCTTGATCACCGATCCTTCCGGCGCAATGTTGCCCGTCGGGAAGCAGACCGTCGAGGTCAGCCCTTTCGCTTTTGCTTTCTCCGGCGGCAGGATCACGTCATCCGGCTCCACGCCGTCCTGCTCGCGCAGGCACTGGCGGAAGCGCTTACGGCGCTCCGAGCTCTGCCACCAGTCGAGGTTCTCGCCCACCGTCTGGCCGGTGACGGTCATGGCATCCAGGTGCAGCAGGCCGAGATCGCGCAGGTGGAGCATCACCTCCGGCACGCCGCCCGCGAGGAAGGCACGCACGGTCGGGTGATAGTCCGGGCCGTTGGGCAGCACGCTCACCAGGCGCGGCACCCTGCGGTTGACGCGCGTCCAGTGTTCAACGTCCGGGATCGTGCAGCCCGCCGCGTGGGCAATGGCCGGAATGTGCAGCAGTAAATTAGTGGAGCCGCCGAACGCCGCGTGGATCACCATCGCGTTTTCGATGGCTTTATCGGTGAGGATATCGCGCGTGGTAATGCCGCGGTTATCCAGTTCACTGACTGCGCGCGCCGACTGGCGGGCGATCTCCAGCCATACCGCCTGCCCGGACGGGGCCAGCGCGGAGTGCGGCAACGCCAGACCCAGCGCTTCCGCGACCACCTGCGAGGTGCCCGCCGTGCCGAGGAACTGACACCCGCCGCCCGGCGACGCGCAGGCGCGGCAGCCCAGCTCGGCGGCCTCCTGCAAGGAGAGTTCATGGTTGGCGAAGCGCGCGCCGATGGTCTGCACCTTGCCCGCATCTTCCCCCACGGTCGGCGGCAGCGTCGCTCCGCCTGGCACCAGAATGGTCGGCAGGTCGTGCATCGCGGCCAGCGCAATCATGGTGGCGGGCAGCCCTTTATCGCAGGTTGCCACGCCGATCACCGCCCGCCGCGTCGGAAGAGAGCGGATAAGACGACGAAACACGATCGCCGCGTCGTTACGATACGGCAGGGAGTCGAACATGCCGTGCGTGCCCTGCGAGCGCCCGTCACACGGATCGCTGACGAAGGCCGCGAACGGGATCCCGCCGTTGCGTGTGATCTCCTTCGCCGCCGCCTGCATCTGCATGCCGATTTCCCAGTGGCCGGTGTGGTAGCCCAGCGCAACCGGGCGTCCGTCTCCGGCGCGGATGCCGCCCTGAGTACCGATAATCAGCACCTCTTTGCCGGTCAGCTTGTTGGCGTCCCAGCCCATCCCGGCGTTCTGCGTCATGCCGAACAGGTTGCCGCTGGGGGATTCCATCAGCATCTGCGGAGTCAGCGGCAGCGCGCCCTGCGGCCCCGCCGCGTGGGTGATCACCGCATAAAACGCGTCGTCCTGTGGGGTGAAAATTTTCTCAATGGTCATCGTTATCGTCCGGCTCAGCAGAGCTTGAGCTGTTGTAGCAGGGTTTTCAGCTGCGCCTTACGCGGCTCGTCCAGCGGCGAGGCTGGTGGCAGGACGTGCGTAGAAATTGGACGACCGCAGAGCACGATCGCCTCTTTAATCACGTTCACAAACGGCGTATCCAGCTGATACATCTGCGGGATTTGCAGCAGGGTCTGATGATACTCAGCCGCTTTCGCCACGTCTTTATCCCGCCAGGCTTTCAGAAGATTTACCGACACCTGCGGAGCAAAGTTACCGCTGGCCGAGATCGCCCCGTCACCGCCGAGCAGCAGGGTATTAAACAGATGATCGTCGTAGCCGCAGAGCACGGTGAAGTGTGGAAGGGCCGCTTTAACGGTGTGGATCATGCTGCGCAGGTGGGCGACGGAGTCGATGGTGTCTTTGATGCCGACGATGTTACTGCGCGAGTCGGCGAGGGTTTTCACCAGCGCCGGGGTCAGATCCTGCCCGGTCAGCGCCGGGAAGTTATAGAGCATCACCGGCAGCGTGACGCTGTCGGCCACCTGTTCGAAGTAGCGGATCAGGTTCGCTTCCGACACTTTCCAGTAGTAGGGGTTGATCACCACGATGCCGTCCGCGCCCGCCAGCTGCGCGTGCTGGCTCAGCTCAATGGTTTCCCGGGCGTTGGTGCCGCCGGTGCCGATCAGGACCGGCACACGACGATCGACATGATCGATCGCAAACCGGGCAATGGATTTACGCTCTTCGGCGCTGAGCTGGGAGAACTCGCCGCCGCTGCCCAGGAAGAACAGGCCGTCGACGCCCGCAGCGATCAGATCGTCGATCAGCGCGGCGGTGCCCGGCTTATCAAGCTGGCCATCGGCGGTAAAAATGGTGGAGACAGGGGGAATGATACCCGTGAACAACGCGGACTGCGGCATGTGATCTCCTTGCTGAATCATTTTGTTCTACATTATAGAACAGTGTTCATTAATTTAACGATCATACTATGACGGAGAAAAAGCACAGGTAAATGGGAGATGAGGAGGGAGTGCGGGAAGTTTAAGCTGGATCACATATTGTCCGCTAACCCCTCACCCCGGCCCTCTCCCCAAAGGGGCGAGGGTGGTAAAGTCCCCTCTCCCCTTTGGGGAGAGGGTTAGGGTGAGGGGTAAGGGTTACTCCACCAGCATCTTAACAACCACTTTCCTGACCTTAGCAGGTGCACCCACCGCGCACAGCGGCTTATGCACTTCGCCCGGGTAAAACACCACGAAATCTCCTTCGCTCAGCACCACGGTTTTCTCCTGCTCGCCTTCCGGCAGGAACGCGATGTCTTTGTCCGCCAGCCAGTCGGTGTCCGGCGTGCCGTGCGGCAGGGTGCTGAAGGTCATCCCTTCCTGCCCCTTCAGCACAATCTGAATATCCAGGTAGCGTGCATGGTATTCAGCGCGACGCTCGGCGAACGGCTGGGTCATGTCCTCCGATACCAGATAAAACAGGCTGTTGCCGCTGATGTCGTGCTTGCCGGTCGGCGTCGCGTCGGTTACGTGGGCCTTGACGTGCTCAATGGCCTGGCGCAGCTCTTCTGGTAGCCAGGACTGGAGATGATGAATATTGCCAATAATCATGATACAACCCTCAAATTAAAACATTGTTTCATTTTAATCTTTTATACGAGAATCGCCTCTCCCATACCAGCCCTTTTTAGACAAGATTTGCGCCAGCGCATGTTTATCGGAAAATGTGTTAATTCACTGTTAATTACATAAAGGCATTTATGCAGTCGTTATGCATAACCTCATTTCCTAAGCTTTACGCAACTTATCTAACTCGCTGAATTTAAAACGTAACTCACAAAACCTGTTGTTGCATCACACTTTATCACTTCGGTTATTTCCTTTAAAAATCCATAATTATTTATCGATTTCTCTTAAGTGAAAAATAGTTAACTGTCATTATTGCATAGCTATTCTCGAGGCAAAATTTTATTCATTAAAATCAACAGCATAACTAAATATTTCAAAGCATGTAATTCTACAAAACAATAACAACCTCAAATATTGCCACCCGTTCCTGCTTAGCTATTCATCCCGTAATAATATGAAATTAATCATTATCTGATACGAATCATGCAATTGAAAATAAACTGCTCAATATCGGTTTTCGCGTGAGCAGCGTCACAATAACCATTATTTAAGCGCCTACTATGAATCACGAAATCAATTGAGCTTAGCCGCCATGAAATTAAACACATCACATGGCGCATGCCCTTTTTATTCTGAAAAACAGTTAAAGGAATAATTATGGAAAAGCATTACGTCGGTTCTGAAATTGGTCAATTGCGTAGCGTTATGCTGCACCGTCCTAATTTAAGTCTTAAACGTTTAACGCCATCGAATTGTCAGGAGCTGTTATTTGATGACGTGCTCTCGGTTGAGCGGGCGGGAGAGGAGCATGATATCTTCGCAAACACGCTGCGCGAGCAGGGTGTGGAAGTCCTGCTATTGACCGACCTTCTTACGCAAACGCTTGATATTGCGGAAGCAAAAGCCTGGCTTCTTGAAACACAAATCTCCGACTACCGCCTCGGCCCAGCCTTTGCCAGCGACGTCCGCGGCTGGCTGGCGGATATGCCGCACCGCGAACTGGCGCGCAGATTAAGCGGCGGATTAACCTACGGTGAAATTCCGGCAGCTATTAAAAATATGGTGGTCGATACCCACACGGCGAATGATTTTATTATGAAACCGCTGCCGAACCACTTATTTACCCGCGATACCTCCTGCTGGATTTATAACGGCGTGTCCATTAATCCGATGGCGAAACCCGCCCGCCAGCGCGAAACCAATAATCTGCGCGCAATATATCGCTGGCACCCCGCATTTGCCGATGGCGAGTTTATTAAGTATTTCGGCGACGAGAATATTAATTACGACCACGCCACCCTGGAAGGCGGCGACGTATTAGTGATTGGCCGCGGGGCGGTATTGATCGGCATGTCAGAGCGCACGACGCCGCAGGGCGTGGAGTTCCTCGCCAACAGCTTGTTTAAACATCGTCAGGCCGAGCGCGTGATCGCCGTTGAGCTGCCGAAACATCGCTCCTGCATGCACCTCGACACCGTGATGACCCACATCGACGTGGACACTTTCTCCGTTTACCCGGAAGTGGTGCGCAAGGACGCCCAGTGCTGGACGCTCACCCCGGACGGACGCGGCGGTCTGCTGCGTACTCAGGAAACCGACCTGCTGCACGCCATCGAGAAAGCCCTCGGCATTAACCAGGTGCGCCTGATCACCACCGGCGGCGATGCCTTTGAAGCCGAACGCGAGCAGTGGAACGACGCCAACAACGTCCTGACCATCCGTCCGGGCGTGGTGATCGGCTACGAGCGCAACGTCTGGACCAACGAGAAATACGACAAGGCGGGCATCGCCGTGCTGCCGATCCCGGGCGACGAGCTGGGGCGCGGTCGCGGCGGCGCGCGCTGCATGAGCTGCCCACTGGAACGCGACGGAATTTAAAGGAGCCATCATGGAACGAAAACCCACTCTGGTTGTGGCCCTTGGCGGCAACGCGCTGCTCAAGCGCGGCGAGCCGCTGGAAGCGGACATCCAGCGTCAGAACATCGAGCAGGCCGCCCGCACCATCGCAGGCTTAACGGAGCAATGGCGCGTGGTGCTGGTGCACGGAAACGGCCCGCAGGTCGGGCTGCTGGCGCTGCAAAACAGCGCCTACGACAAAGTCACCCCCTACCCGCTGGACGTTCTTGGTGCAGAAAGCCAGGGAATGATCGGCTACATGCTCCAGCAGGCGCTGAAAAACAATCTGCCCCAGCGCGAGGTGAGCGTCCTGCTCACGCAGGTGGAAGTGGACGCCGCCGACCCGGCGTTCAGCAACCCGACCAAGTACATCGGCCCGGTCTACAGCGAAGCCCAGGCGAAAGCGCTGGCCGCGGAAAAAGGCTGGGTGTTCAAGGTCGACGGGGCCTATTTCCGCCGCGTTGTGCCCTCTCCGCAGCCGAAGCGCATCGTGGAGAGCGACGCCATTACGGCGCTTATTCAGCGCGACCACCTGGTCATCTGCAACGGCGGCGGCGGCGTGCCGGTGGTGGAAAACGCCAACGGTTATCGCGGCATTGAGGCGGTGATCGACAAAGACCTCTCCGCCGCTCTGCTGGCGCGGCAGATCGAGGCCGATGCCCTGCTGATCCTCACCGATGCCGACGCGGTGTACCTCGACTGGGGCAAACCGACCCAGCGCCCGCTGGCGCAGGTCACGCCGGAACTGCTCAGAGGCATGCAGTTCGACGCCGGATCGATGGGGCCAAAAGTGGCCGCCTGCCGCGAGTTTGTTGAAGCCTGCAACGGCATTGCCGGGATCGGCGCGCTGGCCGACGGCGCGGAGATCCTGGCGGGCGAGAAAGGCACGTTGATTCGTAACTGAGCACCCATTTCCCCTCACCCTAACCCTCTCCCCAAAGGGGAGAGGGGACGATTACACCCTCTCCCCTTTGGGGAGAGGGCTGGGGTGAGGGGTAAGGTCTTAGACATTAATTTTAAAAAGGATTTACCCATGACCATCAACCTGAAAAACCGCAACTTCCTGAAACTGCTGGACTACACCCCGGCGGAGATCCAGTACCTGATCGACCTCGCCATCGAGCTGAAGGCGGCCAAAAAAGCCGGGCGCGAAAAGCAAACCCTGGTCGGGAAAAACATCGCCCTGATCTTTGAAAAAACCTCCACCCGCACCCGCTGCGCCTTTGAAGTGGGCGCGTTCGACCAGGGCGCGCAGGTCACCTACCTCGGCCCAAGCGGCTCGCAGATTGGCCACAAAGAGTCGATGAAGGACACCGCGCGCGTGCTGGGCCGCATGTATGACGGCATCGAGTACCGCGGCTACGGCCAGGCCATCGTTGAGGAGCTGGGCGAATACGCGGGAGTGCCGGTGTGGAACGGCCTGACCGACGAGTTCCACCCCACGCAAATCCTTGCCGACCTGATGACTATGCTGGAGCACTCTCCGGGCAAAACCCTGCCGGAGCTGAGCTTTGCTTACCTCGGCGACGCGCGCAACAACATGGGTAATTCGCTGATGGTCGGCGCGGCCAAAATGGGGATGGATATCCGCCTTGTGGCGCCGAAATCCTTCTGGCCGGAGGCCGGGCTGGTTGAGCAGTGCCGCGCCATCGCCAAAGAGACCGGCGCGCGCATCACCCTCACCGACGATGTGGGAGAAGGCGTGCAGGGCACCGATTTCCTCTACACCGACGTGTGGGTTTCCATGGGCGAGCCGAAGGAGGCGTGGGCCGAGCGCGTTAGCCTGATGAAGCCGTATCAGATTAATGCGGACGTGATGAAGGCCACCGGTAACCCGAACGTCAAGTTCATGCACTGCCTGCCGGCGTTCCACAACGAACATACCAAAGTGGGCCGCGAAATCGAGATGGCGTACGGCCTGAAGGGGCTGGAGGTGACGGAAGAGGTCTTTGAATCACCGAACTCCATCGTCTTCGACGAAGCAGAGAACCGCATGCACACCATTAAAGCGGTCATGGTGGCGACACTCGGCGACTAATCACCGCCCGGCGCGCCGCGGGGTGCGCCGGGTTCAGGAGAACATCATGGGCAAGTTCAAATTTCCCTCCGCTTATACCATTCTCTTTTTTCTGATTGCCGTGGTTGCCGTGCTGACGTGGATTGTTCCGGCCGGGCAGTACCATATGGCGATGAACGAGGCGCTCGGCAAAGAAGTGCCGATTGCTGGCACTTACGCGCACGTGGCAGCGCACCCGCAGGGGCTCGTCTCCGTGCTGATGGCGCCGATTGCCGGGCTGTACGATCCGGAGTCCGGCCAGGCCGGGGCGATCGACGTGGCGCTGTTTATTCTGATCATCGGGGGATTCCTCGGGATCGTCACTAAAACCGGGGCGATAGACGCCGGGATCGAGCGCGTCACCACCCGACTGCGCGGCCGCGAAGAGTGGATGATCCCGATCCTGATGGCGCTGTTTGCCGCCGGCGGCACGATTTACGGCATGGCCGAAGAGTCGCTACCCTTCTATACCTTACTTGTGCCGGTGATGCTGGCAGCGCGGTTCGATCCGGTGGTTGCGGCCTCTACCGTGCTGCTCGGCGCGGGGATCGGCACGCTCGGATCCACCATCAACCCGTTCGCCACGGTGATCGCCGCCAACGCCGCCGGGATCCCCTTCACCAACGGCATCATGCTACGCATCGCGCTGCTGGTGATCGGCTGGATCATCTGCGTGGCGTGGGTAATGCGCTACGCCCGCAAGGTGCGCAAGGATCCGTCGCTGTCGATCGTGGCGGATAAGCAGGAAGAAAATCGCGCCCACTTTCTCGGTAACAAGGGCGAGCAGTCGCTGGAATTTACCCCGGTGCGCAAACTCATCCTGGTGATCTTCGCCCTCGCCTTCGCGGTGATGATCTACGGCGTGGCGGTGCTGGGCTGGTGGATGGCGGAGATTTCGGCGGTGTTCCTCGCCAGTGCCATTATCGTCGGGCTGATCGCCCGCATGAGCGAAGAGGAGCTGACCACAACCTTTATCAACGGCGCGCGAGATTTGCTGGGCGTCGCGCTGATAATCGGCATCGCGCGCGGTATCGTAGTGATCATGGATAAGGGCATGATTACCCACACCATTTTGCACAGCGCCGAGGGAATGGTCACCGGATTGTCGACGGTGGCGTTCATCAACGTGATGTACTGGCTGGAAGTGGTGCTGTCGTTTCTTGTGCCTTCTTCGTCCGGCCTGGCCGTTCTGACGATGCCGATCATGGCGCCCCTTGCCGATTTCGCTAACGTCAACCGCGACCTGGTGGTTACGGCTTACCAGTCGGCGTCCGGCATCGTCAACCTGATCACTCCCACCTCTGCCGTCGTGATGGGCGGGCTGGCTATCGCCCGCGTGCCCTACGTGCGTTATCTGAAATGGGTCGCGCCGCTGCTGGGGATTTTAACGGTGGTGATTATGGTGGCGTTAAGCCTGGGTGCTTTGTTGTGATTTGCCGGATGGCGCTGCGCTTATCCGGCCTACGGATCGGTGCGGTGCCACCGGTTATTTCGGGAACTGATATGGGAACTATGATGGATTACGAAGAGTACTCTCCCAAAGAGCAACTACAGCTAACGGTCTGCCAGCGTCTGATCGCGGAAAAGAGCTATCTCTCCCAGGAAGAGATCCGCCGCGACTTACAGGAGCGTGGTTTTGAGACCATCAGCCAGTCCACCGTTTCACGTCTGCTCAAGTTGCTTGGTGTCATAAAAATTCGCAATGCCAAAGGGCTAAAGATTTATTCGCTGAATCCCCAGCTGCGCCCGGCCCCCGACGCGGCGCGTACGGTCTCTGAAATGGTGGTGAGCGTGGAGCACAACAGCGAATTTATCCTTATCCATACCGTCGCCGGATATGGCCGCGCGGTGGCGCGTATTCTGGATTATCACCAGTTACCGGAAATTTTAGGTGTAGTGGCCGGGAGCAGTATTGTCTGGGTCGCGCCCCGCGTAGTGAAGCGCACCGCGCTGGTACATAAGCAAATTAATTATTTACTCAGAACGCATTAATATTCACAAAGAACCGTTTGCATTGAGTAAAGCGTGCATTAAATCGCTTGATCCCAAAAGCGAGCTGCGTATAATGCCCGACAATTTGCCGGGAGGAAGCATGGTCAAGCGTGTACGACATAACGTCTTACCGCGTCTGAAATCAGACGCTGGCCTGCCGTTTTTCTTCCCGTTGCTAAACCTATTCCCAGAGCCCCTCATTTGAGGGGCTTTTTTTTGCCCGGCGTCAGGAGATAAACATGAATCCGCTTTATCAAAAACACATCATTTCCATAAACGACCTCAGCCGCGAAGAGCTGGAACTGGTTCTGGAAACCGCGGCAAAACTGAAGGCCAATCCGCAACCGGAGCTGTTGAAGCACAAGGTGATTGCGAGCTGCTTCTTCGAAGCCTCGACCCGCACCCGCCTCTCCTTCGAAACCTCCATGCACCGTCTGGGCGCGAGCGTGGTGGGCTTCTCGGACAGCAGCAACACGTCGCTGGGCAAAAAAGGCGAAACCCTGGCGGATACCATTTCGGTTATCAGTACCTACGTTGACGCGATTGTGATGCGCCACCCGCAGGAGGGCGCGGCGCGTCTGGCGACCGAGTTTTCCGGCGGCATTCCGGTGCTGAACGCCGGTGACGGTGCTAACCAGCATCCGACGCAGACCCTGCTGGATCTGTTCACCATTCAGGAGACGCAGGGCACGCTTGAGAACCTGAACATCGCCATGGTCGGCGACCTGAAATATGGCCGCACCGTCCACTCCCTGACCCAGGCGCTGGCGAAATTTAACGGCAACCGCTTCTTCTTTATCGCGCCGGACGCGCTGGCGATGCCGCAGTACATTCTCGACATGCTGGACGAGAAAGGCATCGCGTGGAGCCTGCACGCCAGTATCGAAGAGGTGATGGGCAACGTGGATATTCTCTACATGACCCGCGTGCAGAAAGAGCGTCTGGATCCGTCCGAGTACGCCAACGTGAAGGCGCAGTTCGTGCTGCGCGCCAGCGACCTTGAAGGCGCGCGTGACAATATGAAGGTGCTGCACCCGCTGCCGCGCATCGATGAGATCACCACAGACGTGGACAAAACGCCGCACGCCTGGTACTTCCAGCAGGCCGGAAACGGCATCTTCGCTCGCCAGGCGTTACTGGCACTGGTTCTGAATCGCGAATTAGCTCTGTAAGGGGAGACGACCATGACACACGATAACAAACTCCAGGTTGAAGCCATCAAGCGTGGCACCGTGATTGACCACATCCCTGCGCAGGTGGGCTTTAAGCTGCTGACGCTATTCAAACTGACCGAAACCGACCAGCGCATCACCATCGGCCTGAACCTGCCGTCGGGCGAAATGGGCCGTAAAGACCTGATCAAAATCGAGAACACCTTCCTGACCGACGAGCAGGTTAACCAGCTGTCGCTGTACGCGCCGGACGCCACGGTTAACCGCATCGACGATTACAACGTGGTGGGCAAATCCCGCCCAAGCCTGCCGGATCGCATCGAAAGCGTGCTGGTCTGCCCGAACAGCAACTGCATCAGTCATGCTGAGCCGGTTTCCTCCAGTTTCGCAGTGAAAAAACGCGCCAATGACATCGCACTCAAATGCAAATACTGCGAAAAAGAGTTTTCTCATTATGTGGTGCTGGCCAACTAATTGAGGTTGGTAATGAAATCCCGGCTGTTATAATGGCCGGGAACATTCTTAACGCTGTAATTCTGGAGAAAAAATGAGCAAAGTACTCGCGACGGAAAATGCACCAGCGGCTATCGGCCCATACGTTCAGGGCGTTGATCTGGGCAGCATGATCATCACTTCTGGTCAGATCCCGGTGAACCCAAAAACCGGTGAAGTACCCGCCGACGTAGCGGCGCAGGCGCGTCAGTCGCTGGAAAACGTGCAGGCGATCGTGGAATCTGCCGGTCTGAAAGTGGGCGATATCGTCAAAACCACCGTGTTCGTGAAAGATCTGAATGATTTCGCGACCGTTAACGCCACTTACGAAGCGTTCTTCACCGAGCACAACGCGACCTTCCCGGCTCGCTCTTGCGTGGAAGTGGCGCGTCTGCCAAAAGACGTGAAAATTGAAATTGAAGCGATTGCCGTACGTCGCTAATTCAATTCAATTAAGAAAGGGCAGCTTAGCTGTCCTTTTTATTTCGACTATTTTTACTCTCCATATAAAATGACAAATCGCACCGTCCATTATTAAGCTTCTCCACCCGGTAATATTCTCTAATAATGGATGAGTAATGAAACTTTCAAAAATTGCACTTGCCCTCGCGACAGTGACCGTTGCATCGTCGGCATTTGCTCACGGCTATATTGAATCTCCAGCCAGCCGCGCCTATATGTGTAAGCTTGGCCAAAATATTGATTGCGGCGCTGTACAGTATGAACCGCAGAGCGTGGAAAAAACTTCCGGTTTCCCGACCGGCGCTATGCCGCCGGACGGCCAGCTCGCCAGTGCAGGTATTTCCCAGTATTCTCAGCTGGATAAGCAAAGCCTGAATGCCTGGACCAAAAACCCGATAACAGCAGGCCCGCATGAGTTCGTCTGGCATCATACTGCACCGCATAAAACCACTAACTGGCGCTATTACATCACCAAACAAAACTGGGATCCAAATAAGCCGCTGACTCGCGATCAATTTGAATTAACTCCATTCTGTACGATCAACGGAAATAGTCAGGCACCAGCCGTAACAAAATCTATGACTTGCAATGTTCCTGCGCGTACGGGGTACCAGGTTATTTACGGCGTGTGGGAAATTGCGGACACCTCAAATAGCTTTTATCAGGCCATTGACGTTGATTTCGGGAATGGTGGCAACGTTACCCCGGATGAAACGCCTGCGATTGTTTCCGAATGGAGCAAAACCCTGAGCGGCCAGATTGCTGGTAATAACCTGAACGTGGGCGATAAGGTTATCGCACGCTTCTTCGACGCCAACGGTGAAGTGACCGCCATGCGTACCGAAATGACCATCGGCTCTGCTGAACAAGGCGACGCTAACCAGTGGTCTTACGATCTGGCGCAGAAGATCAACACCGCTCAGAGCGATGTCCGCGTCGGTGTTAAAGATGAAGCCGGTGACATCAGCCCGGTTCACGGCGCCAACAGCGTATTCGTGAAAGACGGCAGCACGCTGAAATCCGTTGCCATCTCCTATGAAGAGCAAAAAGCGCAGGTGAGCGAGACCATCGCCGTTTCCGATCTGCAATACAGTAAAATCGAACATGGCAACGCGACCGTCACCTTCCACGTCAACACGCAGGGTGACGTTAATTTTGAAGCGCACGTGATGAACCACCACGGTGCGGAAAAAGGTTACCTGAAGCAGGACATGAACAACGTCAATCAGGACGTGACCATGACGCTGACTGACGTGACGGCGGGACACCATATGCTGAAATACTACGCGACCAATAAAGACGGCACGATGTTCGCCCAGGACGTGCTGAACCTGATGCTGGAAAGCGATGCGGCTGCGGACAGCACCGGCCACCACGACTTTACCTTCCCGGACAATATCGCCTCGTACAAAGCGGGCACCGTGGTACTACAGCCAAAAGACGGTAAGACCTACGAATGTAAGCCTTTCCCGTACAGCGGCTACTGCGTGCAGTACAGCCCAACCGCAAACCAGTTTGAGCCTGGCGTTGGCGCGCACTGGAAAGAGGCGTGGGTGTTGAAGAACTGAGTGGAAAAACCTTACCCCTCACCCTAACCCTCTCCCCAAAGGGGAGAGGGAACGGATCGAGCCCCCTCGCCCCTATGGGGAGAGGGGTTGGGGTGAGGGGTATTTTTTTCTACTGATTCTGCGTCGCACGCAGCAGCGTTTCCAGCGGGTACACCGCCGCAATCACCACTTCGTCCTGGATTGTCGCCGCGTTATCCAGTTCGCTCTGGATCGACGCGATCTCTTTATCATCCAGCGTTCCCTGGCGCGCCACCAGATCCGTCAGCCTCAGGCCAATCGAGGCCAGCTTGTCCACCTCCTGAATTACCGGTTTGATGGCCTTCAACTGATAGCTGTTTTCGCTCAAGGCCAGCACGTCGCTGGTGTTGTTCTGCCAGCGGTTAAAGACGTGGCGCAGCGCGTCGGCGCTCTCCGTGTCTTCCGCGTCGCTCACCAGACGATCAGCCCATTTATTCATCTGACGCACGGTCGCACTTTCCGCGTTTAGCGCGTCAGCGAGCCGGTTAAGCGGCTCAAACTGATGATAGTTTCCGGCCTGGAACTTAAGATGCTGACGGGTGTAATACTGCGCCGGTTCAAGCGCCTGGGCGAGGATTTGCAGCGGCAAGGTATCCGCATTGTTAGCGAGGCGCGTGAACTGTATCTGCTGCTGGGTATGCTGCTGTAGCCCAACCGATACCGTGGACCAGCTGTCCATCGCCTGGAGCCGGGTATACATGTTGTCGATGTCGTTGACGTCCTTCGCCGACCAAAGCCGCTCCGCCACCGCAAAGGCGCGCGGCCACAGACGGATATCCAGTACTGGCGCGACTACGTTTTCCGCCCACAGCGCGGCTTCACCGCCGAGCAGATTGGCCTCGTTCGCCGGGTCCGGCACCACCGGCGGAACGCCTTGCGGCACCTCGTCCAGACGCGTGCCGCTAATCGGGTAGCGGGCGTTACCCACCAGGAAATAGCCGCTGAGCTTATCGTTCTCAACAGAAACGACCGGACGCGTTTCACCCATCCAGGTATCAACGGTAAACGTTACCTGATTGTCGTCCCGCCACTGAATGTTATCCACCGCCCGACGCGATTTCCCGGCAAAATCAATGAATCCGCGCCAGCCAGCATCGCCTTTCACCAGCGTAAAGCTGCCTTCCACCGGCTTGCCTTTCAGACGCGGCATCGAGAAAGCCCAGCTCTGGACGCTGTCGGTGTCTGCTATCACATCCACGCCGTTCAACCCCTGCGGCACAATTTCATTGCGGTAGTGGTAGGCGGTGGATTGCGGCTGATCGAGGTAGAAACCGGTAGAAAGAATGCCCTTATAGCCGTTCTGCGCCACCTGCCCCAGCGCGTCCTGTCCCTGCCAGGACTGGATCAGAATGCTTTTCGGCAGATCGGGATGGTAGATCTCATCCCAGCCAACCATCTGCCGGTGGTGCTTCTCAAGGATCGTCTCCAGCTTGCGGTTGAAATACGCCTGCAACGCATGGCTGTCCGCCAGTTTGTTGTCGCGCATGAATCTCTGGATCGCAGCGTTCGCTTTCCACTGGCTGTCGTCAACCTCATCGCCGCCAATATGCAGATACGGATCCGGGAAGATCGCCGCCAGTTCGCTGACCATCGCGTTGGCAAAGGTATAGGTCGCCTCTTTGGTGGGATCCAGCACTGGCTTAAGCACGCCCCAGTGGCGCTCCATGGCGTACGGCCCCGGCGCGCTCATCAGCTCCGGGTAGGCGACGGCAATCGCCGAGGCGTGGCCCGGCATATCAATTTCCGGCACCACGCGTATGCCGCGCTCGGCAGCGTAACGCACAATCTCGCGCATCTGCTCCGGGGTGTAGAACAGCCCATCGCTGGCAAGCTGGGTTAATTTTGGATAACGCTTCGAGGTAAAGCGCCAGCCCTGATCGTCCGTCAAATGCCAGTGCAGGACGTTGAGCTTAGCCGCGGCCATGCCGTCGATCTGGCGTTTGATATCGGGTAACGGGATGAAATGGCGCGCTGAATCGAGCAGCAGCCCGCGCCACGGGAAGCGCGG
This sequence comes from Enterobacter cloacae complex sp. SYL003, assembly GCF_049236925.1. Taxonomy (NCBI): domain Bacteria; kingdom Pseudomonadati; phylum Pseudomonadota; class Gammaproteobacteria; order Enterobacterales; family Enterobacteriaceae; genus Enterobacter; species Enterobacter cloacae complex sp. SYL003. Next base: position 19,615 of record NZ_JBMKJK010000014.1, read on the forward strand.
CGAATCTTCAATGGTAACCCACGGAATCGAGGTGTTTTCGGCACCGTTCTGCATCAGCTGGAGCAAGGTTTCCATGGCGCGCAGCGCGCCGAAGCGGGTGTTGGCGGAGATATTTGCGCCGTTGGCGTCCACCGTGAGTTTATAGCTCTCATCGCTGTCCGGCAGCGGCTGCGGCTTCACTTTTTTAGCGATGGAAATACGGATGGTTGGCTTGTCAGGTTTTTCGGCCTGCGGCTGTAGCGTCCAGCCAGTTTGCAGGGCGATGCGCTGGCGCAGGCGGTTGACCGCATCCCCCAGATCGTCGCCGCTGACGCTCACGGTGAGTTGATTGTTAAGCACCAGCGCACCCTGCGTGGTCGGGCGTTCAACCTTCGCAGGCCAGGGCATTAAGGGAAGGTCGCCTGCCGGGGCGGCAAAGGCGGAGGCGCCGAGCATAAGCCCGGCGGTTAAGAGACTGTACCGTAACATGAATGTTCCTTATCTGACGGGCCAAATAAAGGCAAAACATTCTGTTAACATGCGCTCAAATTGTCGTCAAGCGAATGCGCCGACGGAGATCACAGGTTGTTGAATTTGGGAGGAAAGCCAGCTGCCGGGTGGCGGCTTCGCCTTACCCGGCCTACGTTCGGATCGTAGGCCCGGTAAGCGCAGCGCCACCGGGCTTGCCGTTACTGCCATCCATACCGACGGCTATAGAACCCTTTGACCATCTGCGTCAGCACCATGTAACCCGCGAGGATCGCCACCAGCCACGGGAAGTAGCTCAGCGGCAGCGCCTGAAGTTGCAGGTAACTTGCAAGCGGCGAGAACGGCAGCGCGATCCCGAGCGCCATCACAATGCCCGTCATCACGATCAGCGGCCATGCGGCACGGCTCTGGATAAACGGAATGCGGCGGGTGCGGATCATATGCACAATCAGGGTCTGGGACAGCAGCCCCACCACGAACCAGCCGGACTGGAACAGCGTCTGGTGTTCCGGGGTGTTGGCGTGGAACACAAACCACATCAGGCAGAAGGTCAGAATGTCAAAGATGGAGCTGATCGGCCCAAAGAACAGCATAAAGCGCCCCAGATCGGCGGGGTTCCAGCGCTGCGGCTTCTGGATCTGCTCGTCGTCCACGTTATCAAACGGGATGGCGACCTGAGAGACATCGTACATCAGGTTCTGAATCAGCAGGTGCAGCGGCAGCATCGGCAGGAACGGCAGGAAGGCGCTCGCCACCAGCACGCTGAAGACGTTACCGAAGTTGGAGCTGGCGGTCATTTTGATGTATTTGAGCATATTGGCGAAGGTGCGACGCCCTTCGATGACGCCCTCCTCCAGCACCATCAGGCTCTTTTCCAGCAGAATGATATCTGCCGCCTCGCGGGCGATATCCACCGCGCCGTCCACGGAGATACCGATATCCGCCGCACGCAGGGCTGGCGCATCGTTGATGCCGTCGCCCATAAAGCCCACCACGTGCCCTTCACGACGCAGCAGAGTGACGATGCGTTCTTTATGCATCGGCGTCAGGCGGGCAAACAGCGTGGTGCGCAGGGCAAGCTCGGCCAGCTCATCGTCGGACAGGTGCTCAATGTCGCTCCCCACCACGACGTCGCCCGCGTCCAGGCCCACTTCGTGGCACACTTTGGCCGCCACCAGCTCGCTGTCGCCGGTCAGGATTTTGACGGTGATCCCGCTCGCTTTCAGTGCTTTCAGCGCCGGCGCGGTGGTCTCTTTCGGCGGATCGAGGAATGCGATGTAACCCTCGAGGATCAAATCGGATTCATCGATACGCTGGTAGTCCCCTTCCCGCGCGGGCAGGAACTTGCTTGCTACCGCCACCACGCGCAGCCCCTGACGGTTCAGGTTATCGGTGACGCGTTTGATGCGGCGCAGCATGGTCTCATCCAGCGGCACGATCTCGCCGTTATGACGCACCTGCGTGGAAACATTCAGGATCTCCTGCAATGCCCCTTTGCAGATCAGCTGATGTACGTCCGGCTGCTCGCTGACCACCACCGACATGCGGCGCCGTTCAAAGTCGAACGGAATTTCGTCCACCTTCTGCCAGCGGCCGGAGAGCATGCGGGCAGACTCTTCATCCACACCTTCCAGCACCGCCACGTCGAGCAGGTTTTTCAGCCCTGTCTGGTAGTGACTGTTCAGCCACGCGCTGTACAGCACCCGTTCGCTGGTCTTTCCGGCGATATCGGTGTGGTTCTCCAGCACGATTTTGTCCTGGGTCAGGGTGCCGGTTTTATCGGTGCAAAGAATGTCCATCGCGCCAAAGTTCTGGATGGCGTCGAGGTGTTTGACGATCACCTTTTGTTTAGAGAGTTTGACCGCCCCGCGCGCCAGCGTGGAGGTGACAATCATCGGCAGCATTTCCGGCGTTAAGCCGACAGCCACGGAGAGGGCGAACAGCGCCGCTTCCCACCAGTCACCTTTGGTGTAGCCGTTGATCAGCAGGACAATCGGCGTCATGACCATCATAAAGCGGATCAGCAGCATGCTGACGCGGCCAATGCCTTTCTGGAATGCGTTCGGCTCGCTCTCCTGCTCGCTGACGCGTCCGGCAAGCTGCCCAAACCAGGTGTTGCCGCCGGTAGCGGTGACAATGGCCTGTGCCGTGCCGCTGACCACCGTGGTGCCCATAAAGCACAGGGTGTCGCATTCCAGCGGGTTCATCTGCTGCGGATCGCGGGTCCTCGCCACCTTCTCTACGGGCAGGGATTCACCGGTGAGTGACGCCTGCGCGACGAACAGATCCCGCGCCTGGATGATGCGTAAATCCGCCGGGATCATGTCCCCCGCCGCCAGCTTCACCAGATCGCCCGGCACCAGCTGGTCAATGGGCAGTTCAATCCAGGCGTTTTCGCCGAGGTCGTTAATCACACGCGACACGGTGGCAGTATTGCTGACCATCGCTTTCAGCGCATCCGCCGCTTTGGTGGAGCGCGCTTCCTGAATAAAGTTAAGCAGCGTGGAGATCCCCACCATCAGGGCAATTACGCCTGCGGCAAACAGATCTTCAGTGGCGTAAGAGATAATCCCGAGCACCGTCAGCAGCAGGTTGAACGGATTGCGGTAGCAGAGCCACAGGTGGACCCACCATGGAGAGGGTTTTTGCGCCGGGATCTGGTTATCGCCATGTTCCTCGCGGATTTTTGACACTTCTTGCGCGTTCAGCCCTTCCGGGTGGCCGCCAAAGGCACGCCAGACTTCGTTTTCATCCATCGCCGCCACGTTCAGGCAGCGCTCGGTCAGGGAAGCGGGGATTTCCGCGCCCGCCAGGGTGTTGGCATTTGGCAGCGGATCGCGCGCAATCAGGCGATGTGGCAGGTGGCGGCTCAGCTGCGCGAACAGCTGCCGGGTGATATTTTTCAGCATAGTCATTCCCCCGCATCCGCAAAGGCGGACGCAGTTTTCCCGCAGGCGTGGCAGAGCCGTACCTGTCAGGCACTTAATTTATCAAGCAGGAACGTATGAACGTTGCTGCCTCACGCCGGTGAGACAGCAAAAGGCTGGCTTACCGGAAAGAAGGTTTTCTCCTGGTCAGGAGAGGTGTGGGATCGGGATCCATGTGGCCTCCGGTAAGTTAAAAATGGGATGTCGTCGCGCAGTATAAGGATTTAACCATACCTTTTGTGACTATTCGGGCGGTATGATACCCCCTCGTAAATAAACCGCACGTAAACCAGACTTTGCCCATAGCGAATTCGCAGGATAGCATTAGGCTCAACTGATTATTTTATCGTTGTTACAGGGAATACAGCATGCAGAACCGCCTTACGATTAAAGACATCGCGCGTTTAAGCGGCGTGGGGAAATCGACCGTCTCACGCGTGCTTAACAACGAAAGCGGTGTCAGCGAGCGCACACGCGAGCGCGTCGAGGCGGTGATGAATCAGCACGGTTTTTCCCCTTCCCGCTCCGCGCGCGCCATGCGCGGGCAGAGCGATAAAGTGGTCGCCATTATTGTCTCGCGTCTGGATTCCCTCTCCGAAAACCTCGCCGTACAGACGATGCTGCCCGCGTTCTACGAGCAGGGCTACGATCCGATCATGATGGAGAGCAAGTTCTCGGCGCAAATGGTGGAGGAGCATCTCGGTATGCTTCAGCGCCGCAACATTGATGGCGTAGTGCTGTTCGGGTTTACCGGCCTTAAAGAGGACATGCTTAAACCCTGGCAGCCGTCTCTGGTGCTGCTGGCGCGCGACGCCAGCGGGTTTGCCTCTGTCTGTTACGATGACGAAGGGGCAATCGTGATCCTGATGCAGCGCCTGTATGAGCAGGGCCATCGGCATATCAGCTATCTCGGCGTGCCGCATGCCGACATCACCACCGGCAAGCGTCGCCATGAAGCGTACCTGGCGTTTTGTAAAAAAAACAATCTCCCCGCCGTGGCCGCGCTGCCTGGACTGGGTATGAAACAGGGATATGAGCAGGTCGCCAGCGTGCTGACTGCACAAACCACCGCCCTGGTGTGCGCCACGGATACCCTTGCATTGGGTGCGAGCAAATATTTGCAGGAACAACGCATCGGGGAGCTGCAGTTAGCGAGCGTGGGAAGCACGCCGCTGATGAAGTTCTTACACCCGGAGATTATCAGCGTCGATCCGGGTTATGCCGAGTCTGGCCGGCAGGCTGCCGCGCAGCTGATCGAGCAAATTACCGGGCGTACCGAGCCCCGTCAGATCGTTATTCCAGCCCGCCTGTCGTAGAACGTGTCAGGAAGAAAAGTAAGCGCAGGGAGCAGAAAATCAATTAGCGTATCAATGTCTCCTGCGCCATTTCTTTCGATATTATGCACAACAGCGATCGTTCCATGAATCACGATATAGGATATTGCCTTCCATATACTTCCATGTGATCGCCTCATAGCGCAATTCGAGCGTTTCGAGGTGAGTACTGCTCGTGCCGTTGGGTGACAGATATGGCGCTACCGTTGTGAACTTCACGTTTTCAAGAATGATGTTAAAATATTCGGCTTCGATCCCTGAGTCCAAAATACGGTACATTTTGATTGTCGCTTTCTTCATTGTTCGGCCTTCGCACACCGCACGGTACAGAAGGGGAGTTGTCTGATCGAATTCTTTAATTATTGTGATTGGGCGGTGAACACGAGTACCAGTGAGTTTTCCCCAATGGGAGTCAACCGGGATGGTCACACCGTGAGAGAATGATTTTAATTCAATAGAGCCCAGGCGCAGCGGTATCATGCAGCTACCGACAACCGGCGAACCGTTCTCATCTTCAAGCCATAAGTGTGCGGGAGTAGACATATAATTTCCTTATTAGTTGATATCAATATTGGAGTGTTCAGCCTTTTATATAACGGCCAAAAATAATCATTACGGCAATGAAGAAAACACCGACTGGCCAGACTGGGCTTCCTGGAAAGAAATGAGCCTGAATAATGGCGAATATAATTGTTAGCGCGGTTGGGCCGTAAACTGAAAAGAAAGTTCTCCCTTGCCAACGTAAAAAACGTTTTATGTAGTTCAGCATGACTATTGGATCATCCTGCTAATGATGTCTGCAATTTGGTCATTCGACGCCCATTGCGCTTTCATCGCGCCCGCCCGATGAAATATCGGCTCAATGAGAAAATAGAGCATTTCCAGTCCTTGCGCATAAAGTGCAGAATAATAGGCAGGGAATTGAATATGCAGTCGATAAGCACTATCTGCAGCTTTCTGCACGACACCATAAAAACCTATAAGGGCAATCCCCCGGGATGCCCATGTTCCTGCAATGGCGCTGAGTTCGAGACTGAGGTTTAAACCAAGTCGAACGTAAGAGGCGACAGCTAATGTAAATCCAGCACCTGTGAGAGTAACTGCTGCAACATGAACATTTACGGCCATCAGGCGCTGCTTGATGTATTCTAACTGGTCTGAGGTTTTGTTTTTGAAAATTTCTTCAAAGTAGATTTGTAGCATGTTATAGGCGACATCAACGCCACTGAGCACCTTATAAACGGCATCCCTGAAACGTATATCTTCGGTCTTTTGTCTCTGGCAAACGTCATTGTATTCATCGGTGAAACATGAGGTGTAATACAACAGACGAGTCGCGCCTTTACTTATCGTATCCACCTGATTTTTAACTTGCTCACTTACACCTGTAATAGCATGGTCGAGCTTTAACGCAAGTATTTTATTGGCCTGTAGATAACTGATGATCTCGTTGTTTCCGTACATACGCGCCCCAGACTTTTTTAACAATTTGAAAGCAGCCTATGCCTGAACGCGATATGAATGTTCCAACCAGATCACGTTTAGGTCTGGTAAACGTATTTTTAAGATATTGACCCGGTATTTCTTCAAAAATATTAACTATTAACCTCATGAATTTAGAATATTTTTATATCACTCCCCTCACAGCCCGTAAGCTTCAGACATAAATCTCAAAGGGCATACACGCGCTTGAACTTATATCAAGAAACGCATCCAGATAGCCCCCGCTAAACGGATTATTGTGATCTTCGCCCGATTTCGGGAACGTTCCCATTTTCGCCGTCACGTTGAAGGAGTAGGCTTGCGCACAGGTCATAACCCCTTTCACCATCTGTCATGAGGTTTCATGATGAGTAAAGTCAAACAAGCCGATATCGATCAGCTGATCGTCCTGGTCGGCGGACGCGAGAACATCGCCACCGTCAGCCATTGCATTACCCGCCTGCGCTTCGTGCTGAACGATCCGGCCAAAGCCAATCCGAAAGCCATTGAAGAGTTGAAAATGGTTAAAGGCTGCTTCACCAACGCCGGGCAGTTCCAGGTGGTGATTGGTACCGAAGTGGGCGATTACTATCAGGCTCTGCTGGCGACTACCGGGCACTCTTCCGCCGATAAAGAGCAGGCGAAGAAGGCAGCGCGCCAGAATATGAAATGGCATGAGCAGCTGATTTCCCATTTTGCGGAGATCTTCTTCCCGCTGCTGCCAGCGCTGATCAGCGGGGGCTTAATTCTGGGCTTCCGTAACGTCATCGGCGATGTGCCAATGAGCGACGGCAAAACCCTGGCGCAGATGTACCCGGCGCTGCAAAGCATCTATGACTTCCTGTGGCTGATTGGCGAAGCCATCTTCTTCTATCTGCCGGTCGGGATCTGCTGGTCAGCGGTGCGCAAGATGGGCGGAACGCCCATTCTCGGAATCGTACTCGGCGTGACGCTGGTCTCTCCGCAGTTAATGAACGCTTACTTACTTGGTCAGCAAACGCCAGAGGTGTGGAACTTCGGCCTGTTTACCATCGCCAAAGTGGGCTACCAGGCGCAGGTTATCCCGGCATTGCTGGCGGGTCTGGCGCTGGGCTTTATTGAGACGCGTCTGAAGCGCATCGTGCCGGACTATCTCTATCTGGTGGTGGTCCCGGTCTGCTCGCTGATCCTGGCGGTGTTCCTGGCGCATGCCTTTATCGGTCCGTTTGGCCGCATGATTGGCGACGGCGTGGCCTTCGCGGTCCGTCACCTGATGACCGGCAGCTTCGCACCGATTGGCGCCGCACTGTTCGGCTTCCTGTACGCTCCGCTGGTGATCACCGGCGTGCACCAGACCACGCTGGCGATCGATATGCAGATGATCCAGAGCCTCGGCGGCACGCCGGTCTGGCCGATTATCGCCCTGTCTAACATTGCGCAGGCCTCCGCTGTAACCGGCATTATCATCGTCAGCCGTAAGCACAACGAGCGTGAGATCTCCGTTCCGGCGGCCATCTCCGCTTACCTCGGCGTCACTGAACCGGCGATGTACGGTATCAACCTGAAATATCGCTTCCCGATGCTCTGCGCGATGATCGGCTCCGGTCTGGCGGGCTTGCTGTGCGGCCTGAACGGCGTAATGGCAAACGGGATTGGCGTCGGCGGCCTGCCGGGTATCCTCTCCATTCAGCCTTCATTCTGGCAGGTATTTGCGCTGGCGATGGCGGTGGCGATTATCATCCCAATGGCGCTGACTACCGTGGTTTACCAGCGTAAGTTCCGTCAGGGCACGTTGCAGATTGTTTAATTCCCTTTTTCGGGGCGCAGTTGCGCCCCTTCGCATTTGCAGGAACGTACTATGAATACCCTTCCTCACTGGTGGCAGAACGGCGTTATCTATCAGATTTACCCAAAGAGTTTTCAGGATACCACCGGCAGCGGCACCGGCGATCTGCGCGGCGTAACGCAGCGCCTTGACTACCTGAAAACCCTTGGCATTGACGCCATCTGGCTGACGCCGTTTTATATCTCCCCGCAGGTGGATAACGGATATGACGTGGCGAACTACACTGCCATCGACCCGACCTACGGCACGCTGGACGACTTTGACGAGCTGGTTGCCCGGGCGCATGAACGTGGCATCCGCATCGTGCTGGATATGGTCTTTAACCACACGTCCACGCAGCACGCCTGGTTCCGCGAGTCGCTGGATAAAGCGAGTCCGTACCGTGAGTTCTATATCTGGCGCGACGGTACGCCGGACGCGCTTCCCAACAACTGGCGCTCCAAGTTTGGCGGCAACGCCTGGCGCTGGCATGCCGAAAGCGAGCAGTATTATCTGCATCTGTTCGCGCCGGAGCAGGCGGATCTCAACTGGGAAAACCCGGCGGTGCGCGCCGAGCTGAAAAAAGTGTGCGAGTTCTGGGCCGATCGCGGCGTGGACGGCTTGCGTCTGGACGTCATTAACCTGATTTCAAAAGATCAGGATTTCCCGGACGACACCATCGGGGATGGCCGACGTTTCTACACTGACGGGCCGCGCATCCACGAATATCTTCAGGAGATGAGCCGGGATGTCTTTACGCCGCGCAACCTGATGACGGTGGGCGAGATGTCCTCCACCTCGCTGGAGAACTGTCAGCAGTATGCGTCGCTCGACGGGCGCGAGCTGTCGATGACCTTTAACTTCCATCATCTGAAGGTCGACTACCCCGGCGGCGAAAAGTGGACGCTTGCGAAGCCGGATTTTGTGGCGCTGAAAACCCTTTTCCGCCACTGGCAGCAGGGGATGCACAACAAAGCCTGGAACGCGCTGTTCTGGTGTAACCATGACCAGCCGCGCATCGTGTCACGCTTTGGTGACGAAGGGGAACACCGCGTGGCGGCGGCGAAAATGCTCGGCATGGTGCTGCACGGGATGCAGGGCACGCCGTATATCTATCAGGGTGAAGAGCTGGGCATGACCAACCCGCATTTCAGCCGTATCACCGACTACCGCGACGTAGAAAGCCTGAACATGTTCGCCGAACAGCGGGCTAACGGACGCGATACGGATGAACTACTGGCGATTCTGGCGAGTAAGTCACGCGATAATGGCCGCACGCCGATGCAGTGGGACGCCTCGCATAATGCGGGCTTTACCGAGGCCGAGCCGTGGATTGGCGTTTGCGACAACTACGAAACCGTGAATGTCCGCGCGGCGCTGGACGACCCCGATTCGGTGTTCTACACCTATCAGTCGCTGATTATCCTGCGCAAAACCCTGCCGGTACTGACGTGGGGGGATTATGAGGATCTCCTGCCTGACCACCCTTCCCTGTGGTGCTATCGCCGCCAGTGGCAGGGGCAAACGCTGATGGTGGTGGCGAACCTGAGCCATTTGCCTCAGGAATGGCAAGCGGACGCTCTCAGCGGCGAGTCGCAGGTGGTGATAAGCAACTACCCCGCCCCTCAAACCTCAATGCTTCGTCCGTTTGAAGCCGTGTGGTGGTTAAAGCAGTAATTCCTCCGCCGGGCACGATGCCGTGTCCGGCTTACTTTGCTGTTTTTGTTGAATAATTAATCAGATTTTTCCTTCGCGTCTTTACAATTGCCCCAGCGCCCGCCGTTTGTACTCTCGTCTTTTTACTTTGTCCTGCATCAAAAAAATCGCAAACATGTTTGATGCAAATCACTATATGTAGCACTTAAAATGCACGCCGACCCAACATCTTGTATTTATCGTCTACTATTCCAACAACAAGACGGCGCTTACGCTGGCCGGAATTGTGGATAACACGGGCTGGGCACGCGGGAAGTCTTTGCCGCGGCGAGGAATACGCCCGGTGAATACTTCTCCACCTCTGTGGATAACCTGTTTTTAAAATGGAGTGATCATGACACCGCATGTGATGAAACGTGATGGCTGTAAAGTGCCGTTTAAATCAGAGCGCATCAAAGAAGCCATTCTGCGTGCAGCTAAAGCAGCGGGAGTCGATGACGCAGATTACTGCGCCACCGTCGCAGAAGTCGTTAGCAGCCAGATGCATGAACGCAGCCAGGTGGATATCAACGAGATCCAGACCGCGGTTGAAAACCAGCTGATGTCTGGTCCGTACAAGCAGCTGGCGCGCGCCTACATTGAGTATCGTCACGACCGTGACGTCCAGCGTGAGAAACGCGGTCGCCTGAACCAGGAGATCCGCGGCCTGGTAGAGCAAACCAACTCGTCGCTGCTCAATGAAAATGCCAATAAAGACAGCAAAGTGATCCCGACCCAGCGCGACCTGCTGGCTGGTATCGTCGCCAAGCACTATGCCCGCCAGCACCTGCTGCCGCGCGATGTAGTCTCGGCGCACGAGCGCGGTGAGATCCACTACCACGATCTCGACTACTCGCCGTTCTTCCCGATGTTTAACTGCATGCTGATCGACCTGAAAGGCATGCTGACCCAGGGTTTTAAAATGGGTAACGCCGAGATTGAGCCGCCGAAATCCATCTCCACCGCGACGGCGGTCACGGCGCAGATCATCGCCCAGGTGGCGAGCCACATCTATGGCGGCACCACCATTAACCGCATCGATGAAGTGCTGGCCCCGTTCGTGACCGAGAGCTTCAACAAACACCGTAAAACGGCGGAAGAGTGGCAGATCCCGGACGCCGACGGTTATGCCCGTTCCCGCACCGAGAAAGAGTGCTACGACGCGTTCCAGTCGCTGGAATATGAAGTAAACACGCTGCACACCGCCAACGGCCAGACGCCGTTTGTGACCTTCGGGTTTGGCCTCGGAACCAGTTGGGAATCACGCCTGATCCAGCAGTCTATTCTGCGTAACCGTATCTCCGGCCTCGGTAAAAACCGTAAAACGGCGGTGTTCCCGAAACTGGTGTTCGCCATTCGCGACGGCCTGAACCACAAGTTTGGCGATCCGAACTACGACATCAAACAGCTGGCGCTGGAGTGCGCGAGCAAGCGTATGTACCCGGACATTCTGAACTACGACCAGGTGGTAAAAGTCACCGGTTCGTTTAAAACGCCAATGGGCTGTCGCAGCTTCCTCGGCGTGTACGAAGATGAGAACGGCGAGCAGATCCACGACGGGCGCAACAACCTGGGCGTCATCAGCCTGAACCTGCCGCGCATCGCGCTGGAAGCCAAAGGTAATGAAGCGGCCTTCTGGGCGCTGCTGGATGAACGTTTACAGCTGGCACGTAAGGCGCTGATGACCCGCATCGCCCGCCTTGAAGGGGTGAAAGCCCGCGTCGCGCCAATTCTCTATATGGAAGGGGCCTGCGGCGTGCGCCTGAAGGCGGATGATGATGTGTCGGAGATCTTCAAAAACGGTCGCGCGTCGATCTCTCTCGGCTATATCGGCATTCACGAAACCATTAACGCGCTATTTGGCGACAAGCACATCTATGACAACGACGCCCTGCGTGAGAAAGGTATCGCGATTGTGCAGCGCCTGCGCGATGCGGTAGACCAGTGGAAAGAGGAAACCGGCTACGGTTTCAGCCTGTACAGCACGCCGAGCGAAAACCTCTGCGATCGCTTCTGCCGTCTGGATACCGCCGAGTTCGGCATCGTGGAAGGGGTGACCGACAAAGGTTACTACACCAACAGCTTCCACCTCGATGTGGAGAAGAAGGTGAACCCGTACGACAAGATCGACTTCGAAGCGGCCTATCCGCCCATCGCGAACGGCGGTTTTATCTGCTACGGCGAGTACCCGAACATTCAGCACAACCTGAAGGCGCTGGAAGACGTGTGGGATTACAGCTATCAGCACGTTCCGTACTACGGAACCAACACGCCAATCGACGAGTGCTACGAGTGCGGCTTTACCGGTGAGTTCGAGTGTACCAGCAAAGGCTTCACCTGCCCTAAATGCGGTAACCACGATGCAGCCCGCGTCTCCGTGACCCGCCGCGTGTGCGGCTACCTCGGCAGCCCGGACGCCCGTCCGTTTAACGCCGGTAAGCAGGAAGAGGTGAAGCGCAGGGTGAAACATCTGGGGAATGGGCAGATCGGGTAATCCACTGCCACGTTAATGCCCGGTGGCGCTGCGCTTACCGGGCCTACGGACCGCTCTCTTTTGTAGGCCGGGTAAGCGCAGCGCCACCCGGCGTGGTTATTCGCGATGAACTATCACCAGTACTACCCCGTCGACATCGTCAACGGCCCCGGCACCCGCTGCACCCTCTTTGTATCAGGCTGCGTTCACGAGTGCCCCGGCTGCTATAACAAAAGCACCTGGCGCCTGAACTCGGGTATGCCGTTTACCGCTGAGATGGAAGACCGCATCATCAACGACCTGAACGACACGCGCATTAAACGTCAGGGGATCTCGCTCTCCGGCGGCGACCCGCTCCATCCGCAAAACGTGCCGGCGATCCTGAAGCTGGTAAAACGCATCCGCCGCGAGTGCGCGGGAAAAGACATCTGGGTCTGGACGGGTTATAAGCTGGATGAACTGAATGCGCAGCAGAAGGAAGTGGTGGATCTGATTAACGTCCTGGTCGACGGCAAGTTCGTGCAGGATCTAAAAGATCCTATGCTTATCTGGCGCGGCAGCAGCAACCAGGTTGTGCATCATCTGCGTTGAATGAAGGCGGATATCCTCTTTCCGCCTGAACGTCAAAACCGACTCACACTCTCCATTGCCTCAGCCTTAAACGCCGCAAAATCCTCGCACTGGCACAGGCGCGCCATCGCGCGTTCACGCAGGAAAGTGACAAAAATATCGTAAATCGCCATTGCCTCTTCGTACTCGCTTTTGCTGATGGCGAGCAGAAAAATGACATGGGCGGTTTCATCTCCCCACTGAATGCCCTGCGGCGCCAGCACGGTGTAGACCACCGTTTTTTGCGCCAGCAGGCCGAGGGAGTGCGGCAGCGCGATGCCGTCGCCGAGCATAGTGCTGACGATAGCTTCACGCTCGATAACCGATTCCAGAAATTCCGCGCCGACAAAGCCTTCGCTTTCAAGCTGCCCACACAGTTCGCGGAACAGCGTTTGCTGGTCGACAGGCTTGTCGAGAATGCGGAAATGGGCCGCGTCGAAGTATTTCTCCAGCATCCACGGGCGGGTACGGTCCACCAGCACCAGCTTGCCGATCTGCTCTAACTGATAATCGGTCGGGAACGGGGCGATTATCACCACCGGTTTGGATTTTTCGCTCACGCGAGCGGTGGAGATCACGAAGTCTTCGCCGATGGCATCGGCAAGTTCGTACTCGCGCAGGGTGAGCGTGCGCGTCACCTCAATCTGCGGGTATTTGCGCTGAAGCACCGCCTCGATCATGCGCACCATCGCGTTACCGGCGTCACATACCAGCAGCACGCGCGGCTGACGCTGGTAGCCGATGTTGTAGTGGCGCTCCAGACCGACACCGATATGCAGCACCAGAAAACCAATTTCGTTTTCGCTGATCACATACGGCGTGTATTTGCCCCAGCTCGACACCGCCGCGAGGGTCATATCCCACGCCATCGGGTAGTGCTGCTTGATGTTATCCAGCAGCGGATTGGGGATCATGATTTGATACCGCACGCGGGTAATCATGGTTTTGATGTGCGTGAGCAGATCTGCATGCAGTTGCTCGTCGCTCAACAGGTTGTAGTTATAGTGGGTGTTGATGTAGCGCAGGATATAGTTGACCAGGGCTTCGTCGTCGTCAGCATTAATGGCGCTGGGGGCGATCTCCTGGATCTGCCGCGCCGCAATGTGCACGCACAGCCAGCTCTCTTCCGATGGTGAAAGCGCTTTGCCCGCCAGCTCCTGGATAGCCACGGCGATATCTTTCGCCGCCTCGCGTACGTTCTCTTCCACGTCTTCAGCGTGGAATTCCGGCAGCGGATACCCCTCGCTGATGCGCCGCACCGACACCGCGCAGTACAAGCGCAGGAACAGCTCGCCTTCATCGGTCAGGCGAATGTGATGGCGCGTCAGCGCGTCGTGCAGGACAGGGACCATCTTTTCCGCCACGCCCGCGTTGAGCGCCACGTCGGTCACCAGCGGGTTCAGGCTATCCTGCTGCGCCAGCTCCCACAGGAGGTCGGTCAGGCAGGCGCGGATCGCCATCTCGCTGCCAAACAGCTTCATGCCGTGGCGCGGGCGGGTTTCCAGCGTCAGGTTGTAACGGTGAAACCACTCGCGTACTTCCACCATGTCGCTCTGCAATGTGGCCCGGCTGACGAACCATTCATCGGCCAGATCCTCCAGCTTGAGGGAAAAGGCTGACGTCAGAAAACGCACCACCAGATAGTGCACACGCTCCGGTCCGGTTCGCGGAATACGCAGCGCGCGCGGGTGGGACGACTGCAATTGTTGATAGCGCACCACATCATTGATTTTGAGCTGATAGCCGTTGCCCCGGCTCAAAATGAACTGCGCGCCATGGCTGGCCAGCAGCGCGTTCAGGGCGGTGATATCCGCCCGGACGGTTCGCGTGGAGACCGACAGCCGCTGCGCCAGCTCGTCCTGCGGCAGCGTCTCGTTTTGCAACAGATCGAAAAGTTGTGCTAAACGTTGGTTCGGAAATCGCACGTCGTTGTCCTCTTACTGCTCAGGGTGAAATGACCATCTGGGATGGGCTGCCGACCGGGGTATAGTCTGGCTCGGCGCTCAGCTTGCCGTCCGGCGCCACGCGGAAACGGGTAATGTTGTCGCTGCGCTGGTTCATGACGTACAGCCATCGCCCCTGCTTATCAAGCGTCAGGGTGCGCGGATAGTCGCCCCGCGTCCAGACATCGTCCTGATGTGTCAGCGTGCCCTCCGCCGTTACGGTAAAGTGCCCGATGCTGTTATGCAAACGGTTAGCGACATACAGCTGTTTCCCGTCGGCGCTTAGCGCCAGCCCGGCAGCAAAACTGGTGCCTTTATAACCGTCCGGCAAGGCTGAAACCGTTTTACCCTCTTGCAGCCTGCCGTTGCTGTCCAGCGCATAATGGGTGAGCGTAGAGGCTTCTTCGTTAATCAGCCACAGGGCATCCCCCTTCGGCGTAAAGACGAAGTGGCGCGGCCCGGCCCCTTTTGAGGATGCGCTTATAAACGGCGGATCGTTCGGGGTCAGCTTTCCGGTTCGATCGTCAAAACGGTACTGATAGATGCGATCCAGCCCCAAATCGGTGGAAAAAACGTATTTCCCGCTCGGATCGGCGGCGATCATGTGCGCGTGAGGGCCGTTATGATCGCTGATGGCGAAACTGCCCTCGACGGCAGCTTCCGGCTTTGCCGCGCCCGGTTCGCCTTTGTCCTGATGGGTGTCCGTAGCATCGCCCAGGCTGCCGTCTGCGTTAACGGGCAGCACCGCGATCGATCCGCTGACGTAGTTCGCCACCAGCAAATGTTTGCCGTTCGGCGTCAGGGAAAGATACACCGGCCCCGCGCCGCCGGAGGCCACCTGATTCAGCTCGCTCAGCGCGCCGTTATCGCCTATTCGCAACGCCTGCACCACGCCCTGCTCCACCTCGCTTGCCAGGTAGAGCGTTTTGCCGTCGTGCGAGACGGTAAGCTGCGCAGCGTTCGGGAGTTGGCTCACCAGCGTTTTGTTATCGAGCGCGCCGGTTTGCGGGTCGACGGTAAAACGGTACAGCCCTTCGCCGTTGGGATTATAGGTACCCACCCAGGCGTATTGCGTCTGGGCGACAGCGGCGGTGGCGAGCATTGAGAGTGAAGCGACAAGCAGGGTACGGGTGTGCATGGTGGCTCCTTCGGGTGTGTGCGGTGTGTTTCCCCTCACCCTAACCCTCTCCCCAAAGGGGAGAGGGGACGATTACACCCTCTCCCCTTTGGGGAGAGGGCTGGGGTGAGGGGCAGGTTCTACTTCACCAGCTTCTTCGTCATCGCCAGCAGCGTACGCACATCTTCCGGACGCGTGTCGCCGCTGGCTTTGTCGATAATCGAGCTGTAGATATGCGGGATGATTTTGCTCACGCCCGCGTCCAGGGCGATCTGCAGGATCTCCTCAAAGTTCTCCAGATCGATTCCCCCGGTCGGCTCCAGCCAGAAGTCGTGACGGGCGCAGGCTTCCGCCACCGCTTTATACTCGTCACGGCACTTGAGGCCGCCCATCGGGAAGTACTTGATTGAGCTTCCGCCAAAATCTTTCAGCAGGGCGATCGCGGTTTCCACCGGCACAATGCCGTCCGGCGCGTTGCTGCTCAGCGGGCCGGTGGAAATTTTAACCATGCCGACGGTACCGGTCGGGGAGACGAGGCCGTTGACCACCGACTCATTCTGCCCCAGCAGCGCGCGGCTGGCGGCCACGCCGGTAAAGACCTGATTGACGTGCTGCGGCTGTACCTGGCGGGAGATTTCACTCACCATCGCCGACTGGTTCGGATCGCCTGCGCCCAGCCCCACGGAGAGCGCGTTATCAATCAGTGCCGCGTACTCGCGCATATCCGCGACGGCGCTCGCCACGTCGGGGTAATTTTTGGAGAGCACGCCCACCAGCACATGACCTTCCGCCGCCTCGTAAATGGCGCTGGCGTTGGCTTTCGATCCTGCCAGCACGTTCAGGCAGACGCGGTCACGGTAAAAGTTGGGGGTCAGTTTCATGCTTTTTTCTCCTGTCCTAATTCTTCGCTAATGCGGCGGTACACGATGTTCAGCTGGTCAGCATTCACGCTGCGCACATCCGCTTCGATAATCCCTTCGTTAGCTTTATAGCCACGGAAGTAAATGGCGTATTCGCCCTGCTTGAGCGCGTTCACCAGTTCACCGGTGCCGACGCCGGTGGTCGCTTCGTCAAACTTAATCTCGGTGCGCGCGATATCGCGACCCGCGCTGTCCCAGACCACGCGGGCGGTGACGCCGTTCAGGGTGTTGAGCGCGTCAATAAACGGCGTCATTTTCGCCACCATCTCGGCCCCGCTCTCCCTGGTGGCCGTCAGGTAGTGTTCGATGGCGCAGGTCAGGCCGAGGATCCCCTCTTTGCCCACCTTCATCGCGCGGCCAATGCCCGCCGTCTGGCGCTTCACCCACTCAACGTACTGGGTTTTGCCGATCACCAGGCCGCTGGTTGGCCCTTCAATCGCCTTCGCGCCGCTGTAGATCACCAGATCGGCGCCGGATCGGTAATAGGTATGCAGATCTTCTTCCGCCGCGGCGTCAACGATCAGCGGCAGATCGTGTTTACGCGCCACGACCGCCGCCTGCTCAACGCTAAGCATGCTTTTCTGCACGCAGTGGTGCGATTTAATGTAGAGGATAGCCGCTGTACGCGGGGTGATCGCTGCCGCCAGCTGATCGGCAGAGCATTCGTTGGCGTAGCCCGCTTCCACCAGCCTGCCGCCGCCCAGCGCTACCATGGTGCCTACCGGCGCGCCAAAGTTAACGTTGTGGCCTTTCGGCAGGACGATCTCGTTGTTCTCAATCGGTGTGACGTGCAGGTTTTCCAGCAGCCAGTCGCTGTCTTTCACCAGTACCGCCGCCACGGACTGGGCAATGCCCGCTGACGCGCAGGAGACCACCGTTGCGCCTTCCACCTCCAGCAACTTCGCGATGTATTCGCCGGTTTTATTGACCAGATCCTTTATCTCGAAATAGTGATTCATGCCGTCCATCGCCGCCTGCACCACTTCCGGGCGCGGCGTGGAGACACCCAGCGCCGTCATGCGGCCAGAGGTGTTGATAACCTGCTTTAAGTTGTACTTCTCATAAATCGAAGGCATGTTCCGTGCTCCCTTGTTCGGTCATGTAGCCCTTGCCCGCGCGGATCGCGGCAAGCGGCACCAGAATGTGTTC
The DNA here is from genome assembly GCF_049236925.1 of Enterobacter cloacae complex sp. SYL003. Classification (NCBI taxonomy): domain Bacteria; kingdom Pseudomonadati; phylum Pseudomonadota; class Gammaproteobacteria; order Enterobacterales; family Enterobacteriaceae; genus Enterobacter; species Enterobacter cloacae complex sp. SYL003. The sequence continues at coordinate 37,536 of NZ_JBMKJK010000014.1, forward strand.
AGCCTGCAGGCTGTCGTTTTCAGCATCCGTCAGCACCGTCGGCTGGCGTTTGAGGGTGAACAGCGTCAGATCAGCGTCGAGACCAGGCTGAATGCGGCCTTTGCGCGTCAGGCGCAGGCCGTCTGCGGCGTTGGCGGTGACGCAGTCAATCACCTGCGGCAATGACATGCCGATGGCGAGGAATTTCGACATCACGCTGGCCAGCGAGCCGACCGGGCCGTTGATGCGGTTGCGGCAGTAGATATCCGAGCTGATGGTGTGCGGCAGAATGCCCATCGCGATGGCGCGCTTCGCCACTTCAAAGCTGAAGCTCGCCGTGCCGTGACCGACGTCCAGGCGCACGCCGCGCTTCAGGGCGGAGGTGATGGAGGCGCGCAGCTCGCCGGAGGGCGTCAGAATGCGGTTAGGCTTGCCGTTGTAGCAGTGGGTGATGATGTCGCCGGAGCTCAGCAGTTCGGCAATCTCATCGAGGTTCGGCGGGTTGTTGCCGATGTGCACCATCAGCGGCAGGTCGCCATTCTCTTTTTGAATCGCTTTCGCGCGCTCCAGCGGGGTAATGCCGTTTTCACCGACCACGCTGCTACTCATGCGCGCCTTCAGGCCGACGATAAAATCCGGGTAGCGCGTCACCGCCTGCTTCACCGCATCAGCATCAATATTGGCCATATTGGCCAGCTCGTTCTGGGCAATCAGCCCCACGCGGGAGATGTTCAGCAGGGCAAACACCTCGGTGGATGCTTTGCGGGTGATGGCGTAAAAATCATCCACGTCGTCGGCCCCGGTACTGCCCGCGTCCACCACGGTGGTGACGCCGGTGGCAATGCCCACGCTGTCCGGCTCGTCGTGGTAAATTGGGGAGTTCGGGTAGCAGTGGACGTGGGAGTCAATCCAGCCCGCGCTGACGAACACGACACCGTTAAGCTCAACCGTTTTACGAGCGGGAGCGTCAATTTGGCCTGTCGCGGCGATCTTCCCGTCCTGAATGGCGATATCGGTCAGGGTATCGTCGGCGAGGCGCGCACGGCGCAGGAGTAGATCAAACATGGGGTTCTCCTGATAAGGCGGGCACCGAAGCGCCCGCAGGTATTAAAGGGCGACCGGGAACAGCCAGCCCAAAATCATTGCGCCGAGGATGGCGCCACCGGTAATCGGCTTCTGCCAGATGTAGAACAGCAGCGCGCCCACCAGGGAACCGACGCCGATTGGAATGGAGGCGGTCATGGCGCTGAGGATAATCAACGGCCCGAGGAAGCGGCCGGAGGCGTTACCCGCGCCCATCATCACGTCTGCACCGTAGGTGGAGTTACTCTGGTTGATGGTGAACTTACGCGCCAGGATGATGACGTAGCCAATCGCCAGACCAATCACCAGGCCGGTAATCAGCGAGGCAATAAAGTTGGTCACCGGGAACATGATCCCCGCGCCCAGCAGCAGCGCCGGTACGCCGAGGCCCACGCCGGTCTGGATCGCCCCGCCGATGTCGAGAATCCCGACCAGCGACCCTTCGATGATACGGGCGAAAAGGAAGCTTGCGCCGAACGCCGCCACCGCGCCGTAAACGCCGGTATCGATTCCCGCTTTCAGCATTGCCACGAAGGCCACTTCGTTAAACGCGCCGATACCGTAGAGGTAGTACATGTGCGTCCCGGCGAAGACGCCGGAGGAGAGCAGGCCAACGAAGATCGGGAACGACCAGTCGGCATACCAAAAACCTTTATTCTGTTCCATTTAGAGGCTCCTGTTATTTACCGCTGAGCGAGTTGTGGATCATGTCGAGCCAGTTCGGCACGGTCAGATGGAAGGATTCGATCATCTTCATGTCGAAGCCGCGGAAGAAGCCGCTCAGCACAAACAGCAGGACGATCGCCGCCATCATCACTTTGGTGACGTGGTTCCAGCCGCTCTCTTCCACGCCTTTACCGATCAGGATCCCCAGCACCAGGCCCGGCACGGCGTTACCCATGATCAGCTGCGCTGCGCCGCCAAAGATGGTGGCCCAGAAGCCCGATTTTTTACCCGCGTCGATGGCTGCCAGCCAGAAGATCACCGGCATCACGGTGTTGACCAGCAGGTTCGCGGCAGGCACCAGCACCTTCACGGCAGTGACCTGAAGCGCAGCCGGAACGGAGGAGGCAGTCAGGTTAAGGAAGGTCACGACAATCATGCCGATAATGCCGCAGGCAATCGCCATTTTGCGCGGGTCATGCAGCGTTTCACCGACGTTACGGTTTTTGATCATCAGTGCAGCAGCACCCCAGTTCGGGATGATGCGGTGGTCAACGTCCTGTGTGAAGGCACCTGCGGCCACGGAAGAGGCCCAGGCGTTAAAGAAGAAACCTAACCCAAAGGAGAAGTGGGACGCCGGATCCCCTTCACAGGAGTTCAGTTCCCCCAATGTACGAAACGCGCCCATACCCTGAGTGGTAGGCGCATGAAACATGCGTGCAGCCCCGGCTCCAACACCGACGCCAACCAGGCCGCCAATGATGAGCGATTTTATTAATATAATTAAGAACATCAGTCTGCCCTTTTATGAATAATCAGCGTTGCGTGACGAAATCCACCTGGTCGAGATTGATGGCGGTCACGTTGACGGTCACATCCAGCTCCACGCTGTAGGTGCGTCTTTCCCGACGCAGAAAGAAGAACAAAAACGCTTCTTTTCGCACCGCTTCTTGCGCCTGAACAACCTGCACATCCTGTGGCTCAATACGCAGTAAGATATGCGGTGAGGCTTTCATCACCGCGGCCTGTACGTGGTTGAGGGCGTCGGCAAAGGCGCGCGCTTTGGCGTCGCCCTTCCCCTTCACTCTCACCGTGGTCGTGAACTGTTCTTTCATGCTTACGCGCCGTATTTCTTCTGCCACGCCTGTACCAGACGCTCGCCCAGCTCTTCTTTATCCATAAAGCCAAAGCCCAGCACGTTGCAGCCTTCGTTGATAGCGGTCACCCCCTCATCCACGGAGCGCATGCCGTATTTGGCCTTGTAGCCGTATTTGGTCTGGGCGGTGATGGCACCCGCGCCGCCGCTGCCGCAGAACGAGATCCCGAAGGTGGCGTTTTCTGCTTTCATCACGTCACCGAGCTTCATATCCGCTGCCATGCCCGGTACGACAACCGCGCGTCCGCCGGCTTTTTCCACACCCGCAGCCACTTTCTGACCTTTACCCAGGCGATCGCCAATCACGACTGTAATCTGTTCCATGTGTTGCTCCTTAAAGGTTGTCTTTCGCGACTTCGAAGTGAACGGAGAGCAGCCAGGCTTCTTCATCAGGAAGATTGCCAAACTGCGCTACCACTTCACGGGCAAGTTGCATTGAATCTGGTGAAATTTCGTCGAACAGCTCTGCTTCAACCTCCGGCAGCGGCTCGCCGGTCACAGACCGGTGCGCCATTGCGCGAACGTGGGAGGTCAGCATCTGCTCCTGTACCGCGTTGGGGATGATGTTGTGCCGGGCCAGCAGGGCGTAGACCTGCTGAAGCATGGTGTTCGCGAGCTGTTCTGTTTGCACCGCCTGTTCCCCAACGTCGTTCATTACCGCTCCGTTAATCACTCGTCTTACCCCGTTAATGGCTCTGGAATAAAACTAACGTCGAGGGGGCGTTGTTTGTAGCGAGTTGTTTTCCACTTCGAAGTGGAAAGGCGAGCCGCGGCAGTGATCTGTGCCACATAAATGCGGTGAATCTGGATTAATCGCTGGATTTACGTGATGAATATCACGCTATTACGCGGCACTAAACAGGTAAGCGGAGTGGAAAAGTTTACGAGCAGGCTCGTAGAAATGTGACGTGGATAAGGTTTTCTTATGGGGATGGAGAAGAGTGTGAGCGGGGATGCTTAACGCGCCCCGCTCATCCAGACTATCAACGATACTTTTTGTGATACGCGTTGCGGGTCGCCGCAAACTGGTCGGCTGCCGCCTGGGCTTCCTTCACTTTGCCTTCGTTCGCCAGCTTCAGCGCGCCGTCGATCTGGCCGACCAGCACGTCAAAACCGTGGCGGTAGTCTTTCATCTCGGCGCTGTCCGCCGCTTTGCTTTCCAGCTTCGGCGGCGTCGCTTTTTGCGCATCCAGCGCCGCTTCACGCATTTTGGTCAGTGCGTCTTTCATCTCCGCCGCATCGTCGGTTTTCTGCACCACCTTCAGGTTTTGACTGAGGATGTCCATGTTGTCTTCAAGATCGGCAGCAAACGCAGATGAGCCAAGAACCAGCGTTGAAGCCGCGACGATCGCTAACAGGTGTTTACGCATTGCTCACTTCCTTTTTTATTATAAATCACGCTTTTACGGGGATTATTGCCCGGCGATTTTCATCTCCGGCAGTAATACAGAACCACACTGAATATTGCTGCGTGTTTCAATATCGTTACCGACCGTAACAATATTGCGCCACATGTCCTTGAGGTTGCCGGCGATGGTGATTTCGCTCACCGGATACTGAATTTCACCGTTTTCCACCCAGAAGCCCGCTGCGCCGCGAGAGTAGTCGCCGGTGATACCGCTCACGCCCTGCCCCATCAGCTCGGTGACCACCAGACCGGTGCCCATCTCTTTCAGCATCTGTTCAAAATTCAGGCCCTGTCCGGCAATGCGCCAGTTATGAATGCCGCCCGCGTGCCCGGTGCTTTTCAGCCCCAGCTTACGCGCGGAGTAGTTGGTCAGCAGCCACTGGGTCAGAATGCCGTCTTTAACGATATCCCGGCGCTCCGTGCGCACGCCTTCGCTGTCGAACGGCGTGGAGGCCAGCCCTTTCAGCAGGTGCGGGTGCTCTTCGATGGTCAGCCATTCCGGCAGGATCTGCTTGCCCAGCGAGTCGAGCAGGAAGGTCGATTTACGGTACACCGAACCACCCGCAATCGCCCCCACCAGATGACCAAACAGACCGGTTGCCACTTCGTTGGCAAAAATGACCGGGGCTTTCATGGTGGAGAGTTTACGCGGCGAGAGGCGTGACAGCGTACGTTCGGCGCACTCTTTTCCCACCCACTCCGGAGACTGCAAATCCCCCAGCGCGCGGCCAATGGTATACGCGTAATCACGCTCCATATCGCCGTTCTCTTCGGCGATCACGCAGCTGGAAAGCGAGTGGCGGGTTGAGCAGTACCCCTGCAACATGCCATGGGAGTTACCAAACACTTTGATGCCGTAGTGGCTGTTAAAGCTGCCGCCTTCGGTATTGGTGATGCGTTTGTCAGCCTGCAAAGACGCCTGCTCGGCGCGCGAGGCCAGCTCAATGGCCTCATCCGGGGTCACTTCCGCCGGATGGAACAGATCGAGATCCGGCGCGTCAAACGCCAGCAGCTCTTTATCAGCCACGCCAGCGTAAGGATCCGGGGAGGTGTACCGCGCGATATCCAGCGCCGCCTGCACTGTACGGGCGATGGCATCCGGGCTGAGATCGGTAGACGACGCGCTGCCTTTGCGATTCTGGTGATACACCGTGATCCCCAGCGCGCCATCGCTATTAAATTCTACATTCTCCACTTCGCCATAGCGGGTGCTCACGCTAATGCCGGTGGTTTTGCTGACCGCCACTTCGGCGCCATCTGATTTACCTGAAGCGAGCATCAGCGCGGTGGAGACGGCTTCTTCCAGGATCTTACGCTGCGCTTCAACTTGTGAGGTTACTTTCATCGCAAATGCCATACTGTAAGAGAGAGTTAAGTGAAGTCTAACAGAGAACCGTTTTTCAGTGCGCGTCTTAACTGGTAACATTAGCCTCTTTTTTTAAGGAGCCTGACATGACTAAGCAGCCCGAAGACTGGCTCGACGACGTTCCCGGTGATGACATCGAAGACGAAGATGATGAGATCATCTGGGTCAGTAAAAGTGAAATTAAACGTGACGCCGAAGAGTTAAAACAGCTTGGCGCAGAAATGGTAGAACTGGGTAAGAACGCGCTGGATAAGATCCCGCTCGACCAGGATCTGCGTGATGCCATTGAACTGGCACAGAAAATCAAGAAAGAAGGGCGTCGCCGCCAGCTTCAGCTTATCGGGAAACTGCTGCGTCAGCGCGACGTGGAGCCGATCCGTCAGGCGCTGGATAAACTTAAGAACCGCCACAACCAGCAGGTTGCGCTGTTCCATAAGCTGGAGCAGATCCGCGACCGTCTGATCGAGCAAGGTGATGACGCGGTACCTGAAGTGCTGAACCTGTGGCCGAATGCCGACCGCCAGCAGCTGCGTTCTTTGATCCGTAACGCGAAGAAAGAGAAAGAAGGGAATAAGCCGCCGAAGTCTGCGCGTCTGATTTTCCAGTATCTGCGCGAGCTGTCTGAGAACGAAGAGTAACCCCCTCACCCCAGCTCTCTCTCCAAAGGGGAGAGGGAGAAGAGATAATGTAGGCCCGGGAAGCGCTAACGCCACCGGGCCTTTTTTTACTCTGCGGCCGCGGCTTTCTTCGCCAGACCGTCCAGCAGCTTCTGATGGATCCCACCAAACCCGCCGTTGCTCATCACCAGAATGTGATCGCCAGGCTGTGCGGCTTTCACCACCATATCCGCTAAGACATCTACGTCCGCACTCCAGTGCGCTGGCTGAATGCAGGCGTCGGCCACTTCGGCCACCTGCCACGGAATATGCTGCGGTTGCAGGAGGAAGACCTCGTCGGCACGCCCTAAGGACGGCGCGAGATCGTCTTTGCATATCCCCATTTTCATGGTGTTCGAACGCGGTTCCAGCACGGCCAGAATGCGCGCGGTGCCGCCAACTTTGCCACGCAATGCGGCAAGCGTCGCCAGAATGGCGGTTGGGTGGTGCGCGAAATCGTCGTACACCGTCACGCCATTCGCTTCACCACGCAGCTCCAGACGGCGGCGGGCGTTAATGAACGAACCCAGCGCATTGGCGGCATCCGCAGGCAGTACGCCCACGTGACGCGCCGCGGCGATCGCCATCAGGCCGTTGTGCATATTGTGCTCACCCACCAGGCCCCACTTCACTTCGCCCACTTTTTCGCCGTCGAGCAGCACTTCCCATTCGGAAGCATCCGCGTTGAGCTTTTTCGCCTGCCAGTGCCCCTGCTCGCCAACCAGCTCCTGCTCGCTCCAGCACCCCATCGCCATAGTCTGCTTCAGGTTGATGTCGTTCTCCGGCAGGATAATGCGGCCCTGACCCGGAACAATGCGCACCAGATGGTGGAACTGTTTCTGAATCGCTTTCAGGTCGTCAAAGATATCCGCGTGATCGAACTCAAGGTTGTTGAGGATCAGCGTGCGTGGGCAGTAATGCACGAACTTGGAGCGCTTGTCGAAGAACGCGCAGTCGTATTCATCCGCTTCAATCACAAAGAACGGGCTGTCGCCCAGACGCGCGGAGACGTCGAAATTCCCCGGCACGCCGCCGATCACGAACCCCGGCTTGTAGCCGCAGGCTTCGAGGATCCAGGTCGCCATACCGGCGGTGGTGGTTTTGCCGTGCGTCCCGGCAACGGCGACAACCCAGCGGTCGCGCAGGACAAAGTCATGCAGCCACTGCGGGCCAGACATGTACGGGATATTACGTTCCAGCACCGCTTCAACGCATGGATTCCCACGGGTCATGGCGTTACCAACGATCACCAGATCCGGCTGCGGCTCGAGCTGGCTGGCGTCATATCCCTGAATCAGAGAAATCCCCTGCTTCTCCAGCAGCGTGCTCATCGGCGGATACACATTGGCGTCCGAACCTGTCACTTCATGGCCCAGCGAGCGCGCCAGCATTGCCAGTCCGCCCATGAAAGTGCCACAAATCCCCAATATATGAATGCGCATACGTCACTATCCTTCTTCAATGTGGCGCACATTTTACTCACATGTCAGCGGCTGTGAAACGCATTTCAGGTAAATCCGTATTTTGCTGGCGCGATTCACCTCTGCGCTAATATTTGAATGTTTGTTAAGATTGTTGGACATCAACCGCTTTACTCAACATAAGATGCAGGGAAAGTGTTATGAAAACGTTAGGTGAATTTATTGTCGAAAAGCAGCACGAGTTCTCTCATGCTACGGGTGAGCTCACTGCTTTGCTGTCGGCAATAAAGCTGGGCGCTAAGATCATCCACCGCGATATCAACAAGGCCGGTCTGGTCGATATCCTGGGTGCCAGCGGTGCCGAGAACGTTCAGGGTGAGGTTCAGCAGAAACTCGACCTGTTCGCCAATGAAAAACTGAAAGCAGCACTGCGCGCGCGCGACATCGTTGCGGGTATCGCCTCTGAAGAAGAAGATGAGATCGTCGTATTCGAAGGGTGTGAACACGCAAAATACGTTGTTCTGATGGATCCGCTGGACGGCTCCTCCAACATCGACGTTAACGTTTCTGTCGGTACCATTTTCTCCATCTACCGTCGCGTCACCCCGGTTGGCACACCGGTGACGGAAGAAGACTTCCTGCAGCCGGGCAGCAAGCAGGTTGCTGCCGGTTATGTGGTGTATGGCTCGTCCACCATGCTGGTGTACACCACCGGCTGCGGCGTGCACGCCTTTACCTACGATCCGTCGCTGGGCGTTTTCTGTCTGAGCCAGGAGCGCATGCGCTTCCCGGAGAAGGGCAATACCTACTCCATCAACGAAGGCAACTACATCCGATTCCCGAATGGCGTGAAGAAGTACATCAAATTCTGCCAGGAAGAGGATAAAGCCACCCAGCGCCCGTACACCTCGCGCTATATCGGCTCGCTGGTGGCGGATTTCCACCGTAACCTGCTGAAGGGTGGTATTTACCTCTACCCAAGCACCGCCAGCCACCCGGACGGAAAACTGCGTCTGCTGTACGAGTGCAACCCGATGGCATTCCTGGCCGAACAGGCAGGCGGCAAAGCGAGTGACGGTAAAGAGCGTATTCTGGATATCGTGCCGGAAAGCCTGCACCAGCGCCGTTCGTTCTTTGTCGGCAACGACCACATGGTTGAAGACGTTGAACGCATGATCCGCGAATTCCCGGACGCGTAACGCGTAAATAGGGGAGCCCGACAGGCTCCCCTATTTTTATCATGCCGTTTGCGCCGTCAGTTTGAAGGATGCCATCGCCTCCATCAGCTCGCGCGATTGTTCCTCCAGGGAACGCGTTGCCGCAGAGGATTGCTGAACCAGCGCCGCGTTTTGTTGCGCCGTTTCATCCATCTGATTGACGGCAATGTTAACCTGCTCAATACCGCGGCTCTGCTCCTGAGACGCCGTCGCAATTTCTCGCATCAGTTTGGTCATACGCAGCACTTCGGTAGCGATCTCGTCCATCGTCTCACCGGCCTGTTGCGCCAGCTCGCTGCCCTCGTTCACGTGGGTTTGCGAATCGCTGATCAGCGAGCGGATCTCTTTCGCCGCATCAGCACTGCGGCTGGCGAGATTACGCACCTCACCCGCCACGACCGCAAAACCCCGTCCCTGCTCGCCCGCGCGCGCCGCTTCCACGGAGGCGTTCAGCGCCAGAATATTGGTCTGGAAGGCAATGCCGTCGATGACGCTCAGGATATCGGCGATGCGCGCCGAGCTGCCGGCGATGTCGCGCATCTTCTCAATGACGTAGCAGACCATTTCGCTGCCATGATCGGCGGTATCGGAGACCGACTGCGCCAGCTGATGCGCCTGCCCGGCGTTATCGGCGTTAAGTTTCACCGTGGCGGTGATCTCTTCCATGCTGGCGGCCGTCTGTTCCAGCGAGGTGGCGGTGGATTCCGTGCGCTGGGCCAGGTTCAGGTTCCCTGCCGTCAGCTCGCGGCTGCCGGTATCAATCTGCGAGCTGGCGTCACGCACCCGCAGAACGGAGTTCATCAGCGACTGGCGCATCTCTTCGATGACCGCGTTGAGGCGATTAAATTCCTGGCTCGCCGGCGCGTTCAGGGTGTGGGTTAAATCCCCGGCCGCTACGTGCTCCAGCTGGGCAATTGAGGCTGAAAGCGGCTTGAGCAGCATATGGCGCAGCACCAGCCAGGCCAGCACGATAATGCCTGCCGTCAGCAGCGCCGCGACGATAATCAGGATCAGCACACGGGTTTTACTCGCCTGCACGGCGCTCACCTCCGCTTTGCCGCGCGCCTCGCTCCACGTCTGGAACGCCTGCATATCGTTATCAAACTGCTTCGCCACCGGGACCAGCTTACTTTCCAGCAGATCGTAATAGCCGTCCGCACTTTGCTCGTTCAGGGCCTTCAGCATCGGGCTGATACCCTGCTGGTTGTACACCGCCAGGCTCGAGGCGACGTTATCCAGCAGCTTTTGCCCCTGCTCATCCGCCACGCCGCCGCCGATCACGCCCTTCAGCGTTTTCTGTGCCAGCGCCACTTCCTGGTTAATGGTTTTGACCGCCCTGGCCGCATCGTCCAGCAGGCCGACCTCCATCATGCGGACGGCCTGACCCGCTTCGTTACGCGCGCGCAGGATCAGCGTATAGCCGGCATTCAGCTGCACCATCTGTTCACCCTGAAGATGATTGATGCGCTGGAGAGAAGTGGAACTTTGTGTAAGGGCATAAATGCCAATGCCGCTGACAATCAGCAGCAGAAGGGTCATAACGGCCAGTAAAGAGAGCAAGCCGGTACGAATCGATAGCGTTTTAAGCATGATGTTATTTCCGGTAGCGAGATATTTCTGGGCATAAAAAAAGAGTATCGACCGCTACCGGAAAATGTTTAGAGTTTAAGCAATTTCAGCATGTTATCGCCCTGTTAAAGATGTATTCACACGGGTAACAGGCGAGCTCTGGCGGTTCTCCCACAGCACCGTCAGGCCGCGCTGGAGCGCGATAAAAATAAACAGCAGAATACCGATGGCGATTTTGGTCCACCAGGAGCTGAGCGTGCCGTCGAAGTTGATGTAGGTCTGAATCAGCCCCTGGATCGCCACGCCAAACAGCGTACCGAGCACCGTCCCTACCCCGCCGCTGAGCAGCGTACCGCCAATCACCACCGAGGCAATGGCGTCCAGCTCAACGCCCACCCCCGCCAGGGCATAGCCTGCCTGGGTGTATACCGAAAACACAATCCCCGCGAGCGTGGCAAGGCCGGTCGAAAGCATATAGATGCGGATGGTGGTGCTGCGCGTGGAAATCCCCATCAGGTTCGCGGACGTGGCGCTGCCGCCAATGGCATAAACCTGGTTACCAAACCGGGTACGGTGGGCGAGGAAGATCCCGATAACCACCACGCCCAGCATCAGCAGCCCCATTGCGCTCAGGCGCCCCCCGCCGGGGATTTTCCACGCCAGGCTGGAGAGCGTGTCGTAGATCGGGTGGTTAATCGGAATTGACTCCTCCGACACCAGATAGCTCACGCCGCGCAGGAAGAACATCCCGGCGAGGGTGATGATAAACGCCGGGATTTTCAGCGCGTCGATCAAAAGCCCCATAAAGGCGCCGAACGCGCAGCCCATAATCAGCACCAGCGGGAACGCCAGCAGCGGCGAAATGCCCCAAAAGCCAATCGCCTTGGCAAGGAACACGCCGGTAAAGGCGATCACCGACCCAACGGAGAGATCGATCCCGCCGGAGAGGATCACAAACGTCATGCCGACGGCGATAATGCCTAAAAAGGCGTTGTCGGTCAGGATGTTGCAAATCACCCGCGTGGAGGCGAAGCCCGGGAACTGGGTCAGGCAGTAAAGGTATCCCAGCACGAACACACCCAGCGTGATCATTAACGGCAAATTACGTTTTATCATGACCGCGGAACCCCTTAATGAGAGTGATAAAGCGCGGCGACTGCACGATAAGTACGATAAGCACCACGACCGCTTTGACGACCTGATTAAGCTCCGGCTGGAACCCGGAGAGCAAAATACCGGTATTCATACCCTGAATAATTAACGCCCCCACCACCGAGAGCAGCAGATTAAAACGTCCGCCCATCAGCGACCCACCGCCGATAACCACCGCGAGGATCGCATCAAGCTCCAGCCAGAGTCCGGCGTTGTTGGCATCCGCCCCGCGAATGTCGGCCGCCACAATCACCCCGGCAATCGCAGCACAGACACCGCTCAGCACGTAGGTCAGCATCACCATCAGCCGTGTATTTACCCCGGCGTTTTTCGCGGCCCGAATGTTAATCCCCACCGCTTCGATGAACATCCCGAGCGCCGTTTTGCGGGTGAAAAGCCAGAACACCACCAGCGTCACCAGCGCGACGATCACCGGGGTCGGGAAGAACAGAAAATTACCGCTGCCAATCCACGCAAGATTCGGGGAGGTAAAGGTGACGATTTGACCGGAGGTGATAAGCTGCGCCACACCGCGCCCGGCCACCATCAAAATCAACGTCGCGACAAACGGCTGGATCTTGAGCACCGCGACCAGAATGCCGTTCCACAGCCCGGCTAATACACCGGAGCCCAGCGCGGCCAGCAGAACCACCGGCAGGCTGTGCCCGGCAACGGTCATCGAGGCGGCGGTGGCGCCCGCAATTGCCATTACCGCACCGACGGAGAGGTCAATCCCGCCGGTGGCAATCACCAGCGTCATGCCCATCGCCAGCAGTGCCACGGGCGCGGCACGGTTTAAGATGTCGATCGGGCTACCAAACAGGCGGCCATCCTGCACGACGATCTGGAAGAAATGCGGAGCCACCAGGCTATCCACCAGCAGCACCAGCAGCAGCGCCACGATTTGCGGCGTGCCGGTCGGCCAGCTGAAGCGGCGCTTCGCTTCGCCAGTTTGCGAAAGAGAACGGGACATCACATATGACTCCTTACGCCGCGATGGCATTCATGATCGCCGGAACCGACAGTTTATCCAGCGGGATCTCTGCCACCTGCCTGCGATCGCGCATGATGATGACGCGATCGGCATAGCCAACCAGCTCCTCCAGCTCAGACGAGATCACCAGCAGCGCCAGACCGTCGGCGCACAGCGTTTCGATAAGCCGGATGATTTCGGCATGCGCGCCCACGTCGATACCGCGCGTGGGCTCGTCGAGGATCAGGAACTGCGGTTTGGTCAGCAGCCAGCGCGAGAGCAACACCTTCTGCTGATTACCGCCCGAAAGGAACTCGATGGGCTGTTCCGCGCTCGGGGTACGGATACCGAGCTGGCGGATGAAGCGCTCGGCAATGGCGTTCTGCTCGCGCTTAGGGATCGGACGCAGCCAGCCGCGCTGGGCCTGTAGCGCCAGAATGATGTTTTCCCGCACCGAGGCGGCGGCAATAATCCCGTCCGTTTTTCTGTCCTCCGGGCAGAAGCCCACGCCGAGGCACGACGCCTGATGTGGTGAACGTAGCGTTTGTGGTTTGCCTTTGATCAGCGCCGTTCCGCTGTCGGCAGGTTTGATCCCGAAGATCACTTCGGCGGTTTCGGTGCGCCCGGAACCTAACAGCCCTGCCAGACCCACAATTTCACCGGGGCGTACCTCGAGGTTAAACGGCGCGATGGTCCCTTTTCTGCCGTAATCGTGAAACGCGGCGATCGGTTTTTCGCTCAGCAGCGTACGGCCCGCGCGCTGGAGTGCGTTGGTCTCCAGCTCGCGGCCCAGCATCATTTTGACCAGCTCAATCTGCGGCAGCTCGCGGGTTTCCCGGCAGCCGACAAAGCCGCCGTTGCGCAGCACCGTAATACGGTCGCTTACCTCGTAAACCTGATCGAGGAAGTGCGTAACAAAGATCAGGCTCACGCCCTGATCGCGCAGCTGGCGCATCAGGGTAAAAAGCATCTCCACTTCCTGGGTATCGAGGCTGGCGGTGGGTTCATCGAGGATCAGCACTTTCGCCGAGAGATCGATAGCGCGACAGATCGCCACGATCTGCTGCATCGCCACGGAAAAACGGTTCAGCGGTTCGCGCACGTCGAGAGAGAAGCCATACGATTCCATCAGCTTCGCGGCGCGCGCTTCCATCTCTTTACGGCGCAGCAGGCCAAAACGTCTGGGCTCGCGGCCAATAAACAGGTTATCCGCTACCGACATGTTTGGCAGCAGGTTCACTTCCTGGTAGACCGTGCCGATCCCCAGTTGCTGCGCATGCGCGGTGTTTTTGGGCGAAATAGCATTACCTTCCAGCCAGATAGCGCCGCGATCGGCGTGATAGACCCCGGTCAGGGTTTTAATCAGCGTCGACTTCCCCGCCCCGTTTTCGCCGAGCAACGCCATGATCTCCCCCCGCCGCAGGCTGAAATCAACGTTATCCAGCGCCTTAACGCCAGGGAAAAATTTACTCAGGCCCTCTGTGCGGAGGATTTCCTGGTGTTGTTCGGTGGTCATGGTTTCCCCTCACCCTGACCCTCTCCCCGGAGGGGAGAGGGGATTATTCGTGCCAGTCTTTAATTTTCTGCCCAAACTGCCCTTTTCCCTCTCCCCTCCGGGGAGAGGGCTAGGGTGAGGGTGGGCTGAGCTTAGTAGCCCATATTTTTCTTCTTCTCTAACTCTTCTTTCGCCGTGTCCGGCAGGTAGAGCGTGGATTTGGTGATGGTCAACTTCTCAGGCTGGGTGCCGTCTTTCTTGAATTTCTCCAGCGCATCGAATGCCGGGCCCGCCATGTTCGGCGTCAGCTCCACGCTGGCGTTCGCTTCGCCGTCAATCATCGCTTTGTAGATGTCCGGTACGCCGTCGATCGAGCCGGTGAGAATATCTTTGCCCGGCTTCAGGCCCGCTTCTTTGATGGCCTGGATGGCGCCGATCACCATGTCGTCGTTGTGGGCGTAAACCATGCAGATATTTTTGCCGTTATTTTCTGCCTTGATGAAGCTTTCCATGACCTCTTTACCCTTGCTGCGGGTGAAGTCGCCGGACTGAGAACGGATGATCTTGATGTTTGGTGCTTTGGCGATGGCCTCCGCGAAACCTTTCTTACGGTCGATAGCCACGCTCGCCCCGACGGTGCCCTGCAACTCAACCACGTTACACGGCTTGCCATCCACCTGCTTCACCAGCCAGTCACCAATCAGTTTGCCTTCCAGCACGTTATCGGCGGTGACGGTGGTCATATAGAGAGATTTGTCTTTAACGTCGATGGAACGGTCGAGCAAGAACACAGGAATTTCAGCCTCTTTAGCTTCCTTCAGCACCGGCTCCCAGCCCGTGGCAACAACCGGGGCGATAAAGATGGCATCCACGCCCTGAGCGATAAAAGAGCGCACCGCTTTAATCTGATTCTCTTGCTTTTGCTGACCATCGGCGATTTTCAGGGTAATACCGCGCTTTTCGGCCTCACTTTTCGCCACGTTCGTTTCAGCGGCGCGCCAGCCGGATTCAGATCCGACCTGCGAAAATCCAACGGTTAACGGTGCGGCCATCGCCATAGACGACATGGCTGCCGAAACTGCTGTAACAAGAAGTAAGCGCTTCCACATATGAACGTCCTCGTAGGGTAGGTTATTGTTGGTTAAAAGATGTTCTGCGGATGAACTATAGCCAATGGAATATGTTACGGATTGCGTTACATCACACTTCAGAAAAGTGAATAAAACGTTAATCACAAGTTTGTAATCGCTTTCATTTCCACATTTAAAATGCGGCTGAGTTTATGGATTATCCTGTCATGGAAACGGTCTGAAAAGTGAAAGCGCGAGGGAGATAAGACGAAAACAGGCGAAGACTTTCAGCGCCAGTTGGCTATAATACCTGCCACTTGTTTACCATCCATTTTAAAGGACACCGACATGAGCTTACTCAACGTCCCTGCGGGTAAAGAACTGCCAGAAGACATCTACGTTGTGATCGAAATCCCGGCCAACGCAGATCCAATCAAATACGAAATCGACAAAGACACCGGTGCGCTGTTCGTTGACCGTTTCATGTCTACCGCCATGTTCTATCCGTGCAACTACGGCTACATCAACCACACTCTGTCTCTGGACGGTGATCCGGTTGACGTACTGGTCCCAACGCCATACCCATTGCAGCCAGGCTCCGTCATTCGCTGCCGTCCTGTTGGCGTGCTGAAAATGACTGACGAAGCGGGTGAAGATGCGAAACTGGTTGCCGTACCGCACACCAAGCTGAGCAAAGAGTACGATCACATTAAAGATGTGAACGACCTGCCAGAGCTGCTGAAAGCGCAGATCGCCCACTTCTTCGAGCACTACAAAGATCTCGAAAAAGGCAAATGGGTTAAAGTTGAAGGCTGGGATAACGCAGAAGCGGCGAAAGCAGAAATCATCGCCTCTTTCGAGCGTGCTGCTAAGAAGTAATTCTTACTGCTGATACTAAGCCCCGCGCGTCGGGGCTTTTTTTTTCTCTGGTTAAAAGCCCTACAGATGATTTTTAAGAAGAATCTCATTCATTTTGGGCGAGGCATTCAAAAATGAAAAAAATATCCCTATTAATTATGGTGGGAGTAGTTGAATAGCTTGGCTGTTCACAACATACTGTCATGATGAACATTAATCCCCATTTATTATTGGATTCATATGTCATCCATTAACATTGATGTAGCCCGCCCAACTGGAATTTATTTTATTATTGAAAGGCTGTATTCCCGCGATGGCCTTATGCCTTCCTTTGGAGAAATAAGCCCCTCTTTAACGCAGGTGCACCGTACTGTCATTCAGCTAAAACGTAAGCAAGACATGTTCATGGATGGGGTTAAAGTTACCCCAAAAGATATTACCCTTTGGCAACAGATAAAATACCTTACGGGTTCAAAAGTCACGACTAAAGATACAGATACGCTAGTGTATACAACCGATTTTATCGGCTCCCTTGTTGCCACAACGCCGTTAGGCAATATTGAACTTGAGAATATTCCTCGGTTCCTCACTACAGAGTCTATCCACTCCCTGCCACAGGCGGTGAGTTATGGTCGAGATCCCATTCCACATGTTCTCCTTTATGGTCGTAAGGATATTATCTTTTTTATGGATAATGGTGGAAAAGGTACACCAACCGCTATTGCAAAATATAACCATAATACGCGTGATCTTGCCATAATCAAAGATCAGCTAGAAGCCAGTAAGACAATGAAAGAGCTGCTCTCAAAAGGAGCAAAACTATGAGTAAAAAAAGTCATTTAGTAAGTTTAACCATCCTTATCATTGCCGCGTTTATCTTCGGCAGAAGCACGTATATTGAATACCTGGCATGGTATTATGGGACCAATGATTTAATATTTAACGAAACAACCCCCTCATTAGTATCCAGTTTATTTAACGGGCTCTACTTCGCCCTTTCAGCATGTATTATTTACGTGTTACTCATTATATTAAAGAGAATCCCCAAAAATATTGTAGTTTCATGTCTGCTTCAGTTCTGTATTAATATTGGGCTATATACTCTTTTTGTTGCAGTAGATAGAGGTTATAGTAAATTGCATACTTTAGGCTCTGGTGCTACTGACATCACCCACAGCTATTTTTTAGGGGCGTTGCTGACGAGCACTCTCCTGACCGTCGCGATCGTGAGCGTAATACATGCTAAGTTTCTTTCTTCAAAGCATAAAGATGGGCTACATAAAGGCGTTTGATTGCTATGGCAAAGACAGCAAAGGGCAGTATCTCTGCATCATGACGTTCCAGCTTGCCTGGTTTATGTTTTACTTATGGATCCCTTATCGAAGCGATTATGCGATTCTGCTGTTTTTACTGTTCTTTCTGCCCGTCATTTCAAGCAATACGCGGTGCATAAACTACTATGGCCGTTCACGCTCCTTGTGTTTGTTATGGCTTATCGCCCCGTACATCATGCTGTTCATTCCTTTGTTTTTAACCCGGCGCAAGGATACAGAACAAAGCTGATTGAACAAAAAACAACGCCACCTTACGGTGGCGTTGTCGTTTTTCAGAACTGGTCTCTGTCTAACCAGTTACCGCTTTCAATCAGCGTTAACCCGTCGACCGAACGTTGGTACACGTACATCCATGCACTGCCGTAAGGCGTCTGGATCAACTGGCGAGCGTATTCACCGCCCCTGGTGCGCAAGGCATCAAGTTCGGCCAGCGTAGCATTATCAATACGATAAACTTCACCCTGTACCGTTCCGTTCCCCGGAACCGCGCCTGGATAGTGGCCCAGACTGTACAGCTGATAGTTTTCGATTGTGTAATTTCCCAGCAACTGGGCGTTGGTCATCCAGTGGCTGTTGCCTTGCTTGGTTCGTAAACTGCCGTAAACAAATATTCGCATTGCTAAAACTCAAACTGATAGAGCAGATCAAGTGCCTGGTCTACGCCGGACACTGCTTCCAGATATAGCTTAGGCATCAGGCGGTAACGTAACGTGAGTGTAGCCAGTGAGTCAAAGATCCCCACGCCATATTTTACCTGTAGACCCGGCAGTACATAGCCGCTGACCACTACCTGCGAAGAGTCACCCACGCCCTGAGTGTCCAGCGCCAGATTGCTTACGCCAAACGTCTCGCCGATTTTACCCACAACCTGACCACTTTGTGCAACCCCCAGACCGACTAACATTGACGTCATTGCCGCACCATCGCCCTGCTGGCTATCCAGACCCTGTCCGCGCAGCAGGTAAGAGAGCGCTTCCTGTTGCGACATGGCCGGGTCAGAGAAGATCTCTGCCTTAGGTTCGTCGGCAGAGCCCGTCACGCGCACGCCCGCAATCACATCATCTTCGGTGGCTTCCGGGTTACGGATCGCTTCGATATTCAGGACCGGCTGATCCGGTGGACCGGAGAACAGCAGCTCACCTTTACGCACAATCAAATCCTGACCGTAGGCATGGAAGCGCCCTTCAGGAATATTGATTTGTCCATTCAGGCCCAGCCCCTGCTGATCCTGCGCCACTTTCAGGTCACCCGTGAGTCTCGCCTTCAGCCCAAACGCGTCCAAACGCACGTTATTCCCCACGTGCACGATAAGATTACTATTGATCGGTATGCCAGCGCTCTTCTGTTCAACAGGTTTCAGATTTTCATTGAGCATAACTTCATCACTGGAGACGCCAACCGCGCTTTCCGGCACCTCGTGAACCACGATGCGCGCCCACGGGACGTCGACGCGGCCGTCCAGCGTGAAGAGGCTTGGCGTTGCCTCAAAGACCACGTCTGGCGATACGTCCAGCCGCACCATCGGCGGTACCGTGATACGCACCCTGCTGCCTTTGGCCGCAATACGGGCGCGCCAGTTATCAAGCTGGCTCCAGTCTGCGTCACCGCTCAGGTTGATTTGTCCCTGCTGCGTCAGCACTGAACCACTGAGGGTTGAGCTTTGGCCGTTAAAGTTCATCGCAAGCTGGCTTGGCTGCATATCGAACGGCATAAAGTTACCGTCGATGTCCACGCCGCTTAGCCGCATCTGGCCAAACAGCTGCGGGCTTTGTGCATCTCCCGCCAGGCGCAGGTTGGCGCTGAGCATACCCGCCGCTTTTTCACCCCGCGAGAAAATCGGATTCACCATCGCCAGGTTGAAGTTGCGAATATTGACGTTGCCGCCGAGGTTGCGCCGCCCTTGCGGATCGGTAATTTGCACCTGGCCGTCAAGCTGACCGTTGTTGGTCAGACGAATAAGCCACCCCAGCTCCGCGCGGTTGTTACGCAGGTCGGCATTCAGATTCAGGGTGTCGAACGCCACCGGCAGCGGCGCGTCATTGACCTCCTGCGTGACCTTCACGTTACGCCCGGAGAGACTCACGCTGCCCTGCGGCAGCCCCTCTTTGGTGGTGTCCCACGCGACGTCCGCTTTACCGCTAAAGACCCCGCTCGCCTGGGTGGTTTCCGGCATAAACGGTTTCAGCATGGCCAGGTCAAAACGGTTGAGGTTGAGCTGCGCGCGTCCTTCCGCGCCCGCATCAATGGTCTGCGGCACGCACAGCTCGGCGTTCGGGTTGGTCCAGCAGTGCGGCCCAATGCTGATTTTCTGCTCTGCGTTGCGGTAGTCCAGCGCGATGGATCGGGACAGCACCAGCGGGCCAACTGGCGTGCTGAAGCGGGTGTTGTCCAGCTGCCCTTTCCAGCGCGTCGCGTTGCGGTCAAAGCTGCCGGTCAGGTGCAGCTGCCCGGAGACCGGCTCGCCCTGCACGCGCAGCTGGAGATCGTGCTGCTTCTCGTTACCTTTCGCCGCCAGCGTCACCAGGCTGATGTTCACGTCCGGCTGAGAAATACGCTCCACGCGCAGGTCGAGGCTACCGCCGATCTGATCGGTGGATTTCACGTCCCCTTCTACGCGCACGCGGGCAATGGAAAGTTCCTGCCAGCGCAGGTTATTAGCGGTAATGTCCGCCAGCAGCTGCGGCGCTTCCACCGTACCGCGAACCTTCACTAACCCTTTCGCCGTACCACCAAGGCCCGGCAGGGCGTTATCAAGGTTTGGCGCGTCGATGGTGGCATCCAGATCGAGGTCTTTTACCCCCAGCTCGCCTTTGATATCCGCCGTGTTGCGGCCCAGCGCCACGTGCAGGCCCGGGATCACCCACTGGAGATAGCTGTTGCCCTTAACCGAGCCCTCTACGTTGACTTTGTTCTGCTTTACGTTGCCGGTCAGCTTGATTTCCGGCACGTCCATCTGCCAGGTGCCGCCGTACAGGCTGCCGCGGGTTTTGATCAGACCATTCAGTTTTGACGGCCAGTCCGGGACTTCTTTAGCGGTGTTGATCCCGGTCAGCTTCAGCTCGCCGCGCCAGCTGATCGCCTGCTGCCAGTCGAGCAGCGCGGTCAGCTCGGTTTTCCCTTCCAGCGCCGCCACGGTCAGCTTGTCGAGGTTAACCTGCAACTCGTTACCCTTCGCATCCAGAGTAATATCGGCGGGCGGTACTCCCTGCCCCTTCACTGCCGTACGGAACGACAGCGTGTAGTCGGTCATTTTGCCACTCAGCTTCAGCTTTAGATCGTCGGCCTGGAACTGCTTTTCACCGGTGAACGGCCAGTAAAGCTGCTTGCTGACAATCTCAAGGTTGAGCGGTAGACCGGCCTCTGCCAGCTGGGTTTGCCCGCGCAGTACCATATCCACAGGGCCGGAGAGGTTCACGCCGAACTCCAGCTTCTCGCGCAGCGCGCCGCCGACTTTCACCTTAACCTTCTCGCCTTTCAGCGGATCGATGTTCAGGGCGCTGTTAAGGGTAATATCTACCGGCCAGTTATCGCGCAGCAGCGCATTGCCTGAGGCATTTACCGACCCCTGGTTGGTATCGATATCCAGCGCGTCGAGCTTCATGTTGCCGTCGATACTGCTGACTTTAAGCAGCATGTTGAAGACCGTCAGATCGGTATCGCCGGTCAGACGCAGCTGCTCGCCCTTAAACTCTTCGATATTGAGGTTCAGCGGCAGATGCACGTCGGTCATCTCCGGCAGAACCGGTTTCGAGAAGAGATCTTTCAGCGTTTCACCCAGCGGTTTTTCTTCCGGCTGCGGGTTCTGGATCTTCGGCTCGACGATCTCTTCCTGCGCCACGTCGGCCACCTTCGGCAGCGCAATCAGCAGCCCTTGCAGGGAGGTTGGGGTCAGGGTGAGGTTTTTCTCCTGCCAGCGCAGACCGGAGGTGAAATCCATCACCGATACCGTCGTGTCGTCGATTTTGATATTGACGTTATCCAGCGCGACCCGGTAGAGCGCAATCGGGTACGGCGTGGAGAGATTCAGCGGGCCGCTGTCCTCTTCTTCGACAGGCTCAGACTTCGGCATTTTTTTGGAGTCTATCGCCACGTTCACATCTTTTAGCGACAGATCGTTTACGCAAAGCTGGCTGTCCCGCAGGCAGCCGAGCTTTACCGCCAGATGAAATTCGCCCGCGTTCACCGCCACGCCGGGCTGTTCATAACGAATATTCTTCAGGCGCAGATCGCGCCAGCCGCCCGTCACCTGGCCGATTTCCAGCCCTGGCACCCAGCGGTTCGCGGCGTTAAACAGCAGATGCAGACCCGTGGTGGTGCCCACCAGAAACGCCACCGTACCGAGCAGTAATACGATAAAAATCAGCACCCCGAGGCTTATCTTCTTCCATAAACTCATAATTCAGGCCCCAGACCGATGTAAAACTGTAAACCGTGTTCTTCTTTGTCGCCCACCGGAACGGCGAAATCGAGCTTGATCGGCCCGACCGGTGACTGCCAGCGCACGCCCACACCCGCGCCGGTTTTGAAATCGCTGCGGCGGATGTCGTTCACCGCCTCGCCGCTGTCGACAAACATGGCGCCCCACCATTTGCCGCTGACGTTGTACTGATACTCCAGCGAGCCGGTCGCCAGTTTAGAGGCCCCGGTCAATTGGCCTTTCTCGTTTTCAGGTGAGATCGATTTGTACTTATAGCCGCGAATGCTGCGGTCGCCCCCGGCGAAGAAACGCAGATCTGGCGGAACGCGTTCGAAGTCACCGGTTTCGATCCAGCCCAGGTTGCCGCGAACCACAAAGCGGTGCTTGTCGTAGAGGGTACGGATCCAGACGTTTTGCGCCTGCACGACGGAGAAATCCACGTCTGAGCCCCAGGCGGAGTTGGAATAATCGATGGAGTAGCGCTGTGAATCGCCCCAGGTCGGCATCAGGCCACCGCGCGAGCGGGTACGGCTGATCATCACGCCCGGATAAAGCAGCATGGTGGTGTTGGTGACGTTTGCCTGAGTAAAGTGGTCAAGGCTCCAGCGCAGGTTAATGGCGCGCTGCCAGCCGCTGGAGAGATCCCAGAAGCGTGATACCGCAAGCGTCGTCGAGTCCTGCTCGGTATCGTTCAAATCGGTACGCTTAAAGCCGCCCTGCACGAGGTAGTATTGCTCAAGCGGATTTTTCAGCAGCGGCATTTTATAGCTGAAGTCCAGCTGCTGTTCAGGCGCAGACAGGCTGACGCTGGTGGTCAGGCTGTGACCGTAGGAGTTCATCCACGGTTTTTTCCACGAGGCTTTCACACGCGGGCCGACGTCCGTGGAGTAGCCGACACCGGTCTCAATGGTGTTCTCGGTGCGCGGTGAGACCACGCCATGCAGCGGTAACACTTTCGTTTTACGGGATTTATCAAATTGCGGTGCCACCACCACGGAGTTAAACCAGCCGGTGGCAGATAAACGACGGTTCAGCTCGCCCAGGTCGCTGGACTGGTAGTAGTCGCCCTTTTTGAACGGCACCAGGTTTTGCAGATACTCATCACGGATTTGCGATCCTTCAAAGGTTACATCGCCAAACCGATAGCGCTCGCCGCTGTCGTAATCGATATCCCAGAATGCCTGACGTCGTTCAAGCGCAACGCCCAGCTGGCTTTTGTTGAACTGGCTGTCAAAGTAGCCTTTGCGCAGCGAAACGCTGGTTAAGGATTTTTTAAAGCGATCGTAATCCCCGTGATTAAGCACGGTGCCCACTTTCGGGCGGTTGCTGAGCAGATCCAGGTAGTCACGATCCGTGCGTGCACCGCCGCGCAGCACCACGTTCGTGCCGCCAATCAGGACGGGTTCTCCCGGCGAGACGCGGGCAATCAACACCTGACGTCCTTTAGCTGGCGGCGGGCGTAAATCGAAATCAATGGTGGGTTCGTAGTACCCCAACGCCTTTAAGCCTTCGCGAATGGCGTCATCCACGCGCGCGCGAAAACGCCGATCCGGCGTGACTTCATCGCTCTGGATGGTGGAAAGCTGCGCACGCACGTTTTTTTCCAGCGCCCCGGATAACCCCTCAACCTGCAAACGGACATTCGCCGCGCTGGCAATCCCGCTTGTCAGCATTAAACTGACTAAACATAACTGGCGGATCTTTGTCACGTTTTCTCCTGAATATCCCTGTTTCCACCCTGGAAGCAAATGCAGTGCCGCTCCGCGGCAAAATACGGCCTGAAAGCCAAAAACCCAAATTACGGGTTGAAAAAGGGCCTAACACCCAAATATTTCTTATGATTAAATCTAGACTCATTCATCGCATTTATTGTGTTCAATTAAACGCTTCGTGACAACCTTAACCGAAACAACGCTACCCCGGAGGCCCCACCGTGAGTTTATTTGATAAAAAGCATCTGGTATCACAAGCCGATGCGTTACCGGGACGCAACACCCCTATGCCAGTGGCGACATTACACGCCGTAAACAACCATTCAATGACAAACGTTCCTGATGGAATGGAGATCGCCCTGTTTGCCATGGGCTGCTTCTGGGGCGTAGAACGCCTGTTCTGGCAACTGCCGGGCGTGTACAGCACCGCTGCGGGCTACACCGGAGGATATACGCCTAACCCAACCTACCGCGAAGTCTGTTCCGGTGAGACCGGTCATGCTGAAGCGGTGCGTGTGGTGTATGACCCGAGCGTCATTAGCTATGAACAGCTGCTCCAGGTGTTCTGGGAAAACCATGACCCGGCGCAGGGCATGCGTCAGGGTAACGATCACGGCACCCAATACCGCTCGGCCATCTATCCGCTCACCCCTGAGCAGGAGGCTGCGGCCCACGCCAGCCTGACGCGTTTCCAGGAAGCGATGCAGGCAGCCGGTGATAAACGTCAGGTCACGACGGAAATCGCTACTGCGAAACCGTTCTACTATGCCGAAGACGACCACCAGCAGTATCTGCATAAAAATCCGTACGGCTACTGCGGCATTGGCGGCATCGGCGTCTGTCTGCCTCCACAGCAGGACTGATTACAACATCAGCGCCACGCGAGCCGCGTGGCGCGCCTGTAAGCAAAAGTGTCAGTTCATTACTTAACCACTCACTGCCTTTTCATCCGGCCACTTTTTGCCGTAAACGTGACCTCTGGCAGATTTACACGCCTTTACGCTATACTACCGCTGAAATAATCGGCTCAACGCTACGAGCTGAGTTCAATGTGTCTTCACACGAATGGTATCAACTCCCCTTCTGAGGATCTGGCGAGAAGCCGGATAAACTATGTTAAACAGTATTTTAGTAATACTTTGTCTTATTGCCGTCAGTGCATTTTTCTCGATATCGGAGATCTCGCTGGCTGCCTCCCGTAAAATCAAACTGAAGCTGCTTGCCGACGAGGGCAACATCAACGCATCACGCATTCTGAAAATGCAGGAAAACCCAGGCATGTTCTTTACCGTGGTGCAGATTGGCCTGAACGCGGTCGCCATTCTTGGCGGTATCGTGGGTGATGCAGCATTTTCTCCGGCGTTTTATAGCCTGTTTGTAAAGTACATGTCCGCAGAGCTGGCCGAGCAGTTGAGCTTCATCCTCTCCTTCTCGCTGGTCACCGGTTTGTTCATTCTATTCGCGGACCTGACCCCGAAACGCATCGGTATGATTGCGCCAGAAGCTGTGGCTTTGCGTATCATCAACCCGATGCGCTTCTGCCTGTATGTCTTCCGTCCGCTGGTGTGGTTCTTCAACGGCCTGGCGAACGTCATTTTCCGCATCTTCAAGCTGCCGATGGTGCGTAAAGACGACATCACCTCCGACGATATTTATGCGGTGGTGGAAGCCGGGGCGCTGGCAGGCGTGCTGCGCAAGCAGGAGCACGAGCTGATCGAGAACGTTTTCGAACTGGAATCCCGTACCGTGCCGTCCTCCATGACCGGCCGTGAGAACATCATCTGGTTCGATCTGCATGAAGACGAGCAGAGCCTGAAGACCAAAGTGGCGCAGCATCCGCACTCCAAGTTCCTGGTCTGTAACGAAGATATCGACCATATCATCGGCTATGTGGACTCCAAAGACCTGCTGAACCGCGTACTGGCAAACCAGAGCCTGGCGCTGAACAGCGGCGTGCAGATCCGCAACACCCTGATTGTGCCGGACACCCTGACGCTCTCCGAAGCGCTGGAAAGTTTCAAAACCGCCGGTGAAGACTTCGCGGTGATCATGAACGAATATGCGCTGGTGGTGGGCATTATCACCCTCAACGACGTCATGACGACGCTGATGGGCGACCTGGTCGGCCAGGGGCTGGAAGAACAAATTGTGCAGCGTGATGAGAACTCATGGCTGATCGATGGTGGTACGCCAATTGAAGACGTCATGCGCGTGCTCGACATCGACGAGTTCCCGCAGTCCGGAAACTACGAGACCATCGGCGGCTTTATGATGTTTATGCTGCGTAAGATCCCGAAACGTACCGACTCGGTGAAATTCTCTGGCTTCAAGTTTGAAGTGGTGGATATTGATAACTACCGCATCGACCAACTGCTGGTAACGCGCATTGATAGTAAACCGACCGTGCTGGTACCGAAGCTGCCAGATGCGGAAGATAAGGTGTCGGCGTAATTTATGAAGGGCAGCGGTGAGCTGCCCTTTCTTTTACCCTCCGAGATTCACTCTAAATTTTAAAAAGGTGATGAATTCAAATAGATAAGCGTTGAGTAAGATATATTGCTAAATTGATAAATTTTACCACTGACTGTGATATATATAGTGTTTTCTTCACTCTCTACTTTTGCTTCAGGATCCGTAGTTATCATAAATGGAGCATACCCGTTCCTGACATCGCCTAAAAAAGCTTCTTCCGATTTTTTTGACGACGCCAAATAATATTTATATACATTCGAAGTCGTAGCTCCCGCATTGCTTTCTGTAATATACAGTACGGAAACCTTCCCGATATTTTCTTTGCGAATAATGTCTTGCTCAATATAGAGAAACTCATCAACAGCACGCCATATGCCATAAGAAGAGATCAGGATTGCGAGTAATATATAAATTTTCTTCCTAGAAACCAGCACGCTGAGCATAGTCTATCCCCGCTCTAATCCATGTTTGATCTGTAGGATCATCGCCATGAGGATCTGGTCCTTTATTGTTCTCAAAATCAGGAGAACTCGTTCCCGCCAGAATCTGAGCGATACCTGCACCTCGTAGCAATATCTCAGGTTTTATACCAGCAGCAATACCCACCGCTCCATAATGAAAGTTGCCGAAATTTTCGTATTGCCTGCCTAATTGATTTTTATAATCCCAGGGGCCATGCCCTCGAACCTGCTTGTAAAACCAAAGATATGTTAACGCTGATGGACCACGGTGAAAACGAGCTATCATCATGTTGCTTACAACTGATACACCTAAGGGGGAGAAGGAAGATATATCATAGGGAGGATGAGGATTAACTGTACTTACCGGATATCTCATTGTTTACCCCTTTCATTCCAGCTATCTGAAAAAAGCAGGTTTCCGTCACAATGTTTCCATGTAATTTTTTCATAACGTACTTCTACACATTCAAGATGATTATGCTTCTCCTTTAATACATCTTTTGTATCATGCATTATTGGTGAAACCCCAACAATAGTGACATTCTCTAAAAGCATATTGTTATATTCAACTTCTTGCCCCGCATCATTAATACGATACCATTTAAACTCTGCGCTTATTAATTTCTGGCCTGTACAAACGGCCTTAAATAGATAGGGAGAAGAGGAATCAAACTCTTTCAAAAAAATGATGCTGGAATGCTTCCTTGTTCCTGTAATTTTCCCTGTCAATGGATCAGTAGGAATTGATACGTTATGTGAAAAACCATTAACCTCTATACTTGACTCTCTTCCTTGAACATCTACTGCCCCCTTAATTAACGCACCACCATCATCTTTCAGCCATAAATAAGCAGGAATAGCCATCATCTAACTCCTTTTCAAAGTGAGATGACCATTGTTCCTGCGTAACGAGATAAGTCCAATAAACAGTTAATGCTTTATTGTCCTATATCAACGGTTACAGGCTGAAAAGTAATTTTAGATTAACTTAATAAAACAGTGTGAAATATATTCACATCCCAGAAAGGCTGTGTGAAATATCCAGAACATGAATATATGTAAAACGATGGCTACAAACATCAACGGCTCCCATCGGGAGCCGTCTTTTTAACTACTACTGCATAGCACGTTGGTTAAGCCATCTCAGTTTGCAGACGCATAACCTGACGGTTGACTTCGGACATCACAGACAAGTGCTGTTTGTCCTTCACTTTCGGGATAAGGATTTTGCCCTTATCGAACTCAAAAGCGCCAACATCCTTGATATACAACCGTCCACGGAACAGGATCTTCACGTACTTCGCCACCTGAAGCGGGTTGTAGCGTTGGAAAATTTTCATTCTTGTATCTCCTGCGAATCATACGCCCTTGCGGTGCCACAATCGGCCCGACTGTCCTGAGCGCAAATTTTGATGCCCAATGACTATAGACCAGAACCTCGTACTTACCCAGTGTGCATAAGTTTATTTACCGTTTGATTACAATTATTCAGAATAATCTTTGCAAAGCGTGATACAGAGCAGTATATGCCGTCGTTTTTGCGTGGATATGTGCGTTCGCCCGCAAACTGGCATCGGGATTGCGGGAAAAGCCCATTGATCGCACTTATGATTAAAAGCGCATGACCAAGTGGTCGGATCACCTGCTCACAATAAGGAAACACCATGACCCTACGTAACCTCCTGGCAGCAGCTTGCCTGTTGCTGCCGCTGATGGCTTCCGCACACAACATTGAAAAAGGACAACGTGTCCCGCCGGTCGGCATTGCTGACCGGGGAGAATTGATTCTCGACAATGATAAGTTTAGCTACAAAGCCTGGAATAGCGCGCAGCTTGCGGGCAAAGTGAGAGTTGTACAGCATATTGCCGGACGTACATCCGCTAAAGAGAAAAACGCCACCCTCGTGGAAGCGATCAAGGCCGCAAAACTCCCGCACGATCGCTACCAGACCACCACCATCGTGAATACCGACGACGCGATTCCCGGCTCCGGGATGTTTGTGCGCTCAAGCCTTGAGAGCAATAAGAAGCTCTATCCCTGGTCGCAGTTTATTGTCGACAGCAACGGCGTGACGCGTAAGGCGTGGCAGCTGGAAGAAGAGAGTTCAGCGATTGTTGTGCTGGACAAAAACGGTCGCGTACAGTGGGTTAAAGACGGCGCGCTGACGCAGGATGAGGTGCAGCAGGTGGTTGCCCTGCTGCATAAGCTGCTGACTCAGTAAAGTGACACCCTGAAGCCAGGATTGAGGAATGACTCGCGCGGGGTGTAGTCCAGTGGCTTACCCTGCCAGTCATGCACATGCGCGCCTGCGGCCGCAGCCACCGCATGCCCTGCCGCCGTATCCCAGACGTTCGTCGGCCCGAAACGGGGGTACAACTGCGCCTGCCCTTCCGCCACAAGACAGAACTTCAGCGACGAGCCGATCGACGTCGTCTGGTGTTCCCCCAGCTGTTGCAGGTACTCCTCCAGCTCGCTGTCGCTGTGCGAGCGGCTGATCACCACCAGCGGAGGACGGGCATCTCGCACCTGGATCTGCTTACGCACGCCGCACTCTTCCTTCCAGGCTTTACCTTCCGCCGCGCTGTACATCACCTTCATCACCGGGGCATAAACCACGCCAAGCACCGCCTTTCCTTTTTCAATCAGGGCGATATTCACGGTAAATTCACCGTTACGCTTGATGAACTCTTTCGTGCCGTCCAGCGGGTCCACCAGCCAGTAACGCTGCCAGTGCTGACGTTCGTCCCAGCCCTGGGGCGCTTCTTCAGAAAGGACCGGAATATCCGGCGTCAGGGTCTGCAAACCTTTCAGGATCACCGTATGCGCCGCGATATCCGCCGCCGTCACCGGGGAGTCGTCCGCTTTGCTGACAACATCCATCGGTTTCGCACCGTCGTACACCTGCATAATGGCATCACCCGCATCCCGTGCGAGCTGACAAATTTGATCTAACATTCTCCACCTCTTCGTTAACGCAGTGGGCATAACTTATTGTTTTAGTTATATCGTAATGTGAACAATTCCGCTATCTGTGAAGCAATTCTGGTTTCAGCGTTCTTTTTTCTGGCAGCATTCACACTTCTGTAAGCAACAAATACTACATACATACTCTTTTGTGGCTTGGATCGAAAAAAGGACTCCTCAGATGATTAAGTTTAGCGCAACGCTCCTGGCAACGCTGATTGCGGCAAGCGTTCAGGCAGCGACGGTGGATCTCCGCATTCTGGAAACCACCGATCTGCACGGCAACATGATGGACTTCGATTACTACAAAGATACGCCTGTCGAAAAATTCGGACTGGTACGTACGGCAAGTTTGATCAACGCCGCCCGCGGTGAAGTGAAAAACAGCGTGCTGGTCGATAACGGGGACTTAATTCAGGGCAGCCCGCTCAGCGACTACATGGCGGCGAAGGGGCTGAAGAAAGGCGAGATCCATCCTGTTTATAAGGCAATGAATACGCTGGACTATGCCGTCGGCAACCTGGGCAACCACGAATTTAACTACGGCCTGAAATACCTGCACGATGCGCTGGCAGGGGCAAAATTCCCGTACGTTAATGCCAATATCATCGACGTTAAGACGAAAAAGCCGCTCTTTACCCCTTACCTGATTAAAGAGACCGAGGTTGTCGACCAGGACGGTAAAAAACAGACGCTGAAAATCGGCTATATCGGCTTTGTGCCGCCGCAGATCATGACGTGGGATAAAGCCAACCTCGACGGGAAAGTAACCGTCAACGACATTACCGAAACGGCGCGCAAATACGTGCCGGAGATGCGGGCGAAAGGCGCAGATGTGGTGGTCGTTGTGGCCCACTCTGGCCTCTCGGCCGACCCGTATCAGGCGATGGCTGAGAACTCCGTGTATTACCTCAGCCAGGTACCGGGCGTGGATGCGATCCTGTTTGGTCACGCCCACGCCGTCTTCCCGGGCAAAGATTTCGCCAGTATCAAACGCGCGGACATCGAAAAAGGGACGCTCAACGGTGTGCCATCGGTGATGCCGGGCATGTGGGGCGACCACCTTGGCGTGGTAGATCTGGTGCTGAATAACGACAGCGGGAGCTGGAAAGTCACGCAGTCGAAAGCGGAAGCGCGTCCGATTTATGATGCCGCTGCAAAAAAATCCCTGGCCGAAGAAGATAAAAAGCTGGTCGATGTCCTGAAGCATGACCACGACGCAACGCGTGAATTTGTCAGCAAGCCGATCGGTAAATCGGCTGATAACATGTACAGCTTCCTCGCGCTGGTACAGGATGACCCGACCGTGCAGGTAGTCAACATGGCGCAGAAAGCCTATGCCGAGCACTATATTCAGGGCGATCCGGATCTGGCCAATCTGCCGGTTCTGTCTGCCGCGGCGCCATTCAAAGTGGGCGGGCGTAAGAACGATCCGGCCAGCTACGTTGAGGTGGAAAAAGGCCAGCTGACCTTCCGTAATGCCGCCGATCTCTACCTCTATCCCAACACCCTCGTGGTGGTGAAAGCCACCGGGAAAGAGGTGAAGGAGTGGCTGGAGTGCTCTGCCGGACAGTTCAACCAGATCGATCCGCACAGCAGCAAACCGCAGTCGCTGATAAACTGGGACGGTTTCCGCACCTACAACTTCGACGTGATCGACGGCGTGGAATATCAGATTGATGTAACCCAGCCCGCGAAATATGACGGCGAATGTCAGGCCATTAATCCGCAGGCAGAACGCATCAAACACCTGACCTTCAACGGCAAAGCGATTGATCCGAATGCCTCTTTCCTGGTGGTGACCAACAACTACCGCGCCTATGGCGGTAAGTTTGCCGGTACGGGTGACAGCCACATCGCCTTTGCCTCGCCGGATGAGAACCGTTCGGTGCTGGCGGCGTGGATTAGCGCGGAGTCGAAAAAAGCGGGTGAAATTCATCCGGCGGTGGATAACAACTGGCGTCTGGCGCCGATCCACAGCGACACGACGCTGGATATTCGCTTTGAGACATCACCGTCCGATAAAGCAGCCGCGTTTATCAAGGATAAGGCGCAGTATCCGATGAAACAGGTCGCGACGGATGATATTGGGTTCGCGATTTATCAGGTGGATTTGAGCAGGTAGCGATGATTGTGCCGGGTGGCGCTTGCGCTTGCCCGGCCTACGGGATCGAGGATTGCGGGTAGGCCGGGTAAGGCGAAGCCGCCACCCGGCATTTCATGCCGCACGATCGTCCCGATTCGCCATCACCTTCGGCGTATTCACCTCAATCCAGTCAGCCAGCGCGGCCACCTTCTCGCTCACCTCCAGCCCCATCGGCGTCAGGCTATATTCCACGTGCGGCGGCACAACCGGATAAGAAACGCGATCGACAAACCCGTCCTGCTCCAGCGCCTGAAGCGATTGGGCCAGCATCTTCTCGCTCACACCGCCCAGCTTGCGGCGCAGATCGCTAAAACGATGCGTCCCCTGACGTAACGCCACCAGGATCAGCACGCCCCAGCGGCTGGTAACATGTTTGAGCACTTCCCGTGACGGGCACTGTTCTGCAAAGAGATTGCCATCGCGCATTTGCTCGCTGAGCGTCGGTATCGGTGCTTTCATACTTACCTTTTTGTGCGTACTTACTAAAAGTTAGTTATGGTGATAGTGTGCCACAACACCAGACAAACACGAAGGAGATTCATCATGATCGCGATTACCGGCGCAACCGGCCAGCTTGGCCAACACGTTATTGAAGAACTGCTGAAAACCGTTCCGGCCAGCCAGATCGTGGCTATTGTGCGTAACCCGGCAAAAGCCGACGCCTTAAGCCAGCGGGGAATTGTGGTACGTCAGGCGGACTATACCGACCAGGCCGCGTTCACCACCGCCCTGAACGGCGTGGATAAGCTGCTGCTTATCTCCTCCAGCGAAGTGGGCCAGCGCGCCGCACAGCATCAGAACGTGATTAACGCCGCCAAAGCCGCCGGGGTGAAACTTATCGCCTACACCAGCCTGCTGCATGCGGATACCTCCCCGCTGGGTCTGCACGTTGAGCACGTCGAAACCGAAAATGCACTGGCGGCTTCAGGCGTGCCTTACGCCCTGCTGCGCAACGGCTGGTACACCGAAAACTATCTGGCAAGCGCGCCGCCAGCGCTGGAACACGGCGTATTTATAGGTGCCGCAGGCGAAGGCAAAATTGCCTCTGCGACCCGTGCGGATTACGCGGCGGCTGCGGCAAAAGTGATTTCTGAAGAGGGTCACGCCGGCAAGGTGTATGAACTGGCAGGTGACAATGCCTGGACGCTGAGCGAACTGGCTGCGGAGCTGAGCAAGCAGAGCGGTAAGCCGGTAACGTATCAGAACCTCAGCGAAGCCGATTATGCCGCCGCACTGAAAGGCGTTGGTCTGCCTGCCGGGCTGGCGGAGATGCTGGCGGATTCTGATACCGGTGCGTCCAAAGGCGGCCTGTTTGACGACAGCCGTACCCTGAGCAAACTGATTGGCCGTCCGACCACGCCGCTGGCAGAGAGCATCAAAGCCATTCTGTAATTGTTAAGAATTGGTTATTTTTTGTGGCATCCCTTCGGGTCATCTCGGATAATGAAGCGATGACCCACAAGGAGGCTCACCGTGCAAGGCGTACCGGAACAGTTTACTGATGAGAGAGACAGAGCGCGCTTTCGCCATCTGGCGCAGTTGCCGGGTCTGGAGCTATATCACGCGCATATTGCTGACTACGCCTTTGAGCCTCACACGCATGAAGCCTTCGGTATCGGCACCATTGAAACCGGCGCCGAACGCTTCCGTTACCGCGGAACCCAACACTTAGCCGCTGAAAAATCGGTCGTGACCATGAACCCGGACGAGATCCACACGGGCGAATCCGCCACCGAAGGCGGCTGGCGCTACCGGATGGTCTATATCGAACCCGACCTGCTGGAAGAAGTCACCGGCCTTCGCCACTGGTGGTTTAGCGACGTGACCCGCCACGACCCGCTGCGCTCGCAGCAAATTGGCCAGCTGATTTACGGCCTTTGGCATACGAACGATGCGCTGGCACAAAAAGGGTTGCTGCTGGATCTGATTGAGACGTTCCAGCCGCTGGCCCGTCACGCGCCGGTAGCCCGGGAGGGCGCGCACCGCTTCGAGCGCGTTCGCGACTATCTGCACGACAACTATATGCGCGCGCTCACCCTGGACGAACTGGCGAACGTTGTGTCGCTCAGTCCGTACCATTTCCAGCGCCAGTTTAAGGCCCATTTTCACGTCACCCCACACCAGATGCTGATGGCCATCCGGCTGTGGCGCGCCAAAGCATTCCTCACCCACGGCATGCCTGCCGCCGAGGTGGCCGCCGCAACGGGGCTGACCGATCAGTCTCACCTGACCCGCGCCTTTACCCGCCGCTACGGCATTACGCCCGTGCGTTACCAGAAGCAGGTTTCGCCGCGCTTAACGGCTCAGGGCTTTATTGCACGTTAAATACTGTGCTTAGATTATTTATCAGTTATTGCAGCGATACACTGTACCGCTTAGCGTGACGTTAGTTTGTTGGCTGGAACCTGAGCCGAAGTAGGCGCTCCCGGTCTGCCCTGCTCGCTGCGTAAGAATAACGACAACGTTACCCCCCATACTGTAAGCCTGGTTTTTTAAATCATTACGTGCGCCAGTCTCAAGATTAGAGTTTGACGTCCATCCACCCGTGAAGAAGTTTCCCTGGCTGCCCGTCACTTCCCCCAGGAATGTACAATTGCCGGTTGGTTCAGTATTAGTAATACGTACCCGTTCAGCGCCCTGGTTCAAGTTATTTGCTGAGCATGCGGTTAACGCCATACTGAATAATACTATCGCTCTTTTTTTCATGTCTTTATTTTATCCCTTTGAAATAAAATGAGTTATCAGGCATTTTTGTTATACACGCGCGATCACTCAAATAGCGTATCAATAATAGAGTAATGTTACATTCAACTCAAGAATTATAATTCCTCATCTAAAGCCGGTCACAAATAAAACCGGTTTTTGCCGGGCTAAATCCTGAGCACGATAATGGTCTTCGCTTTCATTGATTTCTTCATTACTCCTGTTTCCAAAGATCGCGCTTGGGTTTACAACCATTAGTGCAAACACCGCCATTAAGCAGACTAAAAATAGTTTTATCACAATTATTACATTAACGTTCGATCGTAAGACAAACATAATCGCCAGCTCGCTGTGGCTATTAATATGGTGCAGATAAAAAATGAAAAACCATCAAAAACGCTTACCACGCCTGAAATAATCTAGTAGCCTGCTGCCTTATTGGCAGCCTTAATTCTTTTGGATCGCGAGTCTTTCTCATATTTATCTTTCTCCTCTAACACACTTCCAACCGCATCAATCCATGAATTAGCCGTACAGCCGGTAAAAAGCGTTATTGAAAGCAGCAGTAGCGCATTTTTTAAAAAATGTAATTTCATTTGTTTTCCTGTCAACATCGAACTGGCTGTATTTTATTTTACCAGCCGAATGGATAACATCAGCGTTGGCGACAATGTACGTAGGAAAAGTCCCACAATCCTGCGTGGAGAGTTGCGTGTTACGGAAATCAGTCAGTGACGATAAAAAGAGGAAAAACCTTACACGTGAAAGCGAAAAGGGACACCTCGTTCTGTAGTAAAAATGGCTATACTGAGCGTTAAGTAGCAAGTAAACAGAACGATTTAACAACCTATTATTCAACACGTTATATACATTTTACGCATTCAGGTTGTTTTGGTGAAGCCTGATTTGAAATGAACTGACTGCACGGGTTCAACCTACAGCCAGTTTGTCG
The DNA here is from genome assembly GCF_049236925.1 of Enterobacter cloacae complex sp. SYL003. NCBI lineage: Bacteria > Pseudomonadati > Pseudomonadota > Gammaproteobacteria > Enterobacterales > Enterobacteriaceae > Enterobacter > Enterobacter cloacae complex sp. SYL003. The sequence goes on from NZ_JBMKJK010000014.1 coordinate 72,764, forward strand.
CCGCACCAGTGGAATGAGCCAGGCTAATGCGTTAACATCAGAATAATGCATCGCTTGCCGATTATATTAAGGGTTAGTATGAAAACCGCACTTGTTGTAGACGATCATCCTTCAGTCCGCATGGCATTGAAAATGACATTAGAAAAGATAGGCTTCACTCATGTGGATGAATGTGATAACGGTGCGCAGGCTATAAACCAGATAAAAAAAGGGAAATACAATATCGTCATACTGGATATTGGTATTCCTAACATGGATGGGATGTCGGTTATCGCGGCGGTGCGAAAAGCAGAGATTAATACAAAAATCCTGGTGTTCACCTCACAGTCAGCGGAACTCTATGCCAGCAGATGCATGATGTCCGGTGTGTCTGGATTTTTGACAAAGAATGAGGGTATGGAAGATGTTTCAGCGGCGATCAAAGCCATCAATTCTGGTTTTACATTTTTTCCAAATATAAGCTATGCCAACAATTTTACATCAAGAAAATCATCCTCACTGACAAACCGCGAACTAGAGGTACTGCGTAAAATCATTGCTGGAATGAAAAATATTGAAATAGCAGACAGCATGTGCCTGAGCAGCAAAACAATCAGTACCTATAAAACCCGGATAATGACAAAAATGGGCGTTACGACACTGGTTGATTTGATCGAGATTGCTAAAAGAGAAAAGATTGAATGAAGCGATGGGTTCACTTTAAGCTGCTGCTTATTTTATTGCCATTGTACGCCTGTGCGGAACCACTGAGCGACAAATCTCTGTCTCTGGAACTTTACCCCGATACAATCATCCAGCGTTTTTATAAGCAATCTCTGAAGGTGGGTGTTTACAGACCCGATTATCCGCCTTTCGATATCGTTATTAATGGCGAATACCTTGATGGGATCAATGCCGACATACTGCGGACAATCCGTAATAATTCGGATATCCATTTCTCTGTCACCCTTTTCGATAACGCTGTCGCTGCTTTTGACGCGCTGGCAGAAGGGTCTATTGATGCGATCACGACCACTGGCCCGGTAACTGAAACGAAAAAATCCAGGTATTCTTATCTCCCGGTTATTTCAACGAATAAAATAGTTGAAATCGCACCCGCGGAAAATAAACCCGACACAAAAGATTACGAGACGATTGCCACCGTTGAACGGTTTATTTCTGATGAGTTTATAAAAGAGCGCTATCCTGAAGCAAAAATAAACCGCTACGATTCCGTACTGAATGCGCTTGCCTCTGTCGCCCTCCATAAAAACGATATCTATGTGGGTGATGCAATAAGTGCTGGTTATTTTTATAACAATAGCGTTTTCAATACTCTTCACGTCAGTCGCCAGCTTAATACCATTAACCAGGCAGAAGGAAAAGTATACTTCGCAATACGTAACTCTGATATAAAAACCAGACAAATCATAGAATCCGGGCTACAAAAGATATCCCAGTCAGATCTGTCAGAATTCATAAGGGGCTGGGATAAATCCAGTGATTTTATCACGCCGGGCTCACCACAATATCTCACCGAAAAGGAAGCCCGGTGGTTACAAGGTAAGAAGCAGTTTTATGTTCAGCTGCCAACAACCGCGCCACCTTTTTCAGAATATGCTAACGGGACGTTTACTGGCATCATCCCTGATGTCTTTAGTCTGATTGGCAAAATGCTTAACGTTACGTTTGCATTTTTGCCAGAAAACCCGTCATCAAAGAACATTAATCCTGATGAGATCATTGGCTTTGCCAGCTCCGTATACAACACCGATACGCGATATCGGTTTACCCGAAGCTTCATTCAATTTCCTCTTGTTTTCGTTACTCGTCACGGTGAGAGCCTAAAAAAATTGCCTACGCGCGCTCGCCGGATCGCGACTTTTATGGATGTTAATCATCTCGAGGGTTATGATCTCACTTCGTATACCGTTGTGCCTGTATCTTCGACGGCAGCTGCCTATAATTTATTAAGCAGTAACAAAGTCGATGCCGTACTTGATAATTTTGTCTCCGCTAATTATTACACACACACGCATCAATATTCCCTGGCCATAGACGATATAGTTGATGGAAATTTTGCCAAACTTTCCCTGGGCATTTCCGCGCACAATGAAATTTTGTATGAAATAATCAATAAATCATTAAAGAACCTCGCCGGATCTGAACTCGACGATATCACCACGAAATGGACCGCCGCGCCCTCAAAAACAAGTTTCATCGAAGCAAACAAAACCGCCATTCTCTACACGGTAATAGTCCTTCTCCTGCTGGGCATGATTTCCACCGGCTGGGCGCTTGTCCTTCGAAAGCACGTTCGACATGCACAGCGGACCCAGAGAAAACTGGACGATCAGCTGGCTTTGACAAACGCGCTTATCAACGGCACGCCGAATCCCCTGTATGTTCGTAATAAAGATGCAGAGCTCATATCGTTTAATGAGGCCTATACGGAAGCTTTAAAAGATTTCCATATCGAACAGGAATACGCTTTTAGTCAGGCTGAGTTTGAAAATACAACGGCCTCACATCTTTCGTCTCTTGAAACATACCGCCAGGATTTCTTCAGCGTGTTACGGGATAAGGTATCAATCTCGAAAGACCGGGCAATTACATTCAGCGATGGGCGCCCTGATGCCGTGATATATCACTGGATGGTGCCATTCCTGGATGCCGAAGGCCGCGTAAATGGCGTTATTGGCGGCTGGATTGACATCACGTCGAGAATCGAAATGGAAGAGAGCCTAAGAGCAGCCAGGAAGGAATCTGAAAGGGCGAATGTAGCAAAATCCACTTTTCTTGCCACCATGAGCCATGAAATTAGAACGCCTCTGAATGCCATTATCGGTATGCTGGAGCTTGGAACAAAAAAACTCCACGATGGAATCATAGACAGTACCGCATTCGACGTCGCCTATTCTTCGTCAAACGTACTACAGGAACTTATTGGTAATATCCTTGATATTTCCATGATTGAATCTGAAAAACTGGTTATTCATTATACAGAAATGGAGCTCAGAAAAACCATTGAACAGATTATCTCCTTATTCAGGCCTGGCGCGTTCAACAACGGTATCGAGCTTGTACTCCTATATCCAGCAAAGCTCGACGACATCATTGTGACAACAGATGAGCTTCGGTTCAGACAGGTTGTCAGCAATATCATCAGTAATGCCATCAAATTCACGAATGAAGGCGAAGTGCGTGTCGCAGTAGAATGCGTTAATTCTCAAGTCACAGACGTCGCCCTGCTGCAAATTGCCATAACGGATACGGGCTGCGGTATATCGCCTGAAGGGCAACAGACATTATTCCGACCTTTTTCCCAGGCTGATATTAACGGCTATTCTCATCAGTCAGGCTCCGGGCTTGGACTCCTCATCTCTCGCCGGCTTTGTGAAGCTTTGGGTGGAGGCATACAACTTCATAGTCAACCGGGCGTGGGAACCAGAGTCGACATTACGTTAAAAGTGGGCGTAAGCCAACAGAAGAGCAAGCGTGCTGCGGCAGAGGTTATAGATATCCAGCGTCAAAACAGCTCAGCCACCGTTCTTGTCGTTGATGATTTTTACCCAAATCTCATGCTGTTAAATAAGCAGCTGTCATACCTTGGCTACGTCGTGATCGAATGTAGCGATCCTCGTGACGCATATGCTCAGTGGAGAAGCACCGGTGCCGAGATTATTATCACTGACTGTAATATGCCGTATATCTCAGGAATTGAGCTGACAAAATTAATCCGTAAGGAAAACAGCGATACTGTAATTATCGGCCTGACGGCTGATGCCCGCGATGAACAAAGAGGAGCCTGTCTTCAGGCCGGGATGACGGAATGCCTCTTTAAACCCGTTTCGCTCAAAACCCTATCCCTCGCATTAAGCAAATTTGCCAGCGCTATCCAGCCCGCCACAAACACATGCGCAAAAGCGGAAGATCGGGTCGACCAGCATGTATTTAACTCCTGCTTAGCGCATCTCGACGTCACCATCAGCGATTTGCACGACGCTATCAGCGCGGAAGATTTCTTGCAGATCGCCGAACTTGCTCACCTGATGAAAGGCGGTTTTTATCTTCTGAAGAACGATTCGCTGGCTGACTTATGTACTGAACTGGAAGAAGCCGCAGACAGGAAAACCATCAGCCTCTGCCTTCAGCTTGCGCTACGTCTTGAAGATGCGGTAAGCGATCTCTCGTCATGAACCTTGAGCCTAACCAAGCGCTAATGTTTGGCTTTGACTGAGTATCAGACGCGCTTTTAGATATAATTCCTGACGGCTGTGCGTCCCGATCCGGTCCGACAGTAAAGCGCGCTGACAATAAAGCGTTTTTACCGAGCGAAAGAGCCGTCTGGCCTCAAGAGGGAGTGGGATATCTTTTTCCAGCATTTGCATGGTTCGGTTATCACATCGAGTGAGCAGAGGCAGAACGTTGTCCGAAGCGTGCGAGGCGTAACCGGCAATCCAGCGTCTGATTATTTCAGCCACCGCATAAATGCTGGTATCTGGAGTAATGAACAGTGTTCGTTCATATCCGCTGGTCCCTGACAGCATTCGGAAGCAAGAGTCAGTACAGAAAACAATACGAGGGATCTTCCCTTCCATTGCCGCATCCTCCTTCATCCGCCATACGAACACCTGTGGCAGCGTCATTCCGACAAAGACCTGCACCTGGATCTCTGGCATGGTAATAATGTCTGGCGAAATAATATTCCTGAAAAGCACCACCAGCGCGGAACAAAATACATTATTGGCTCCGCTGATAGAAATACGGGAACGCCCTGTCAGCATCACCTGTTCGGACCATATGACTTCCTGCATCTTCTTTCCTGTAAAATAGGCCGATCGTTCTCATCGTCCCACGTCGTTGATTGCAGGATATGAAAACCGACGTTATGCCGTGGTCGTAAAAATCCGTCGACTATAGTAATGACACCGTCCTTCGAAGCCTGTAGGTCTTATAGGTATGTCTTGTAGGATTAAACTGAAACCACGGAAAAAGTATCCTGGCGGCTGACGCTTTGGCCCCATGTCTTTACGTTCCCTGAGCGCTAATGCGCAACCTCATACAATACGCGTGCATCTGTGCCTCCTACACTGGCTACAACATGTATTACTGTGGACGAAAAGATGATTAGCGGCGTGTTGTATGCCCTGCTTGCAGGGTTGATGTGGGGGCTGATTTTCGTCGGCCCGCTGATTGTGCCGGAGTACCCGGCAATATTGCAGTCGACCGGACGCTATCTGGCGCTGGGGCTTATTGCCGTGCCGCTGGCCTTGCTGGGGCGTGCGCGTCTGCGCCAGCTGAGTTGCCAGGACTGGCTCACCGCGCTGTGGCTGACCATGATGGGTAATCTTATCTACTACGTCTGCCTGGCGAGCGCCATTCAGCGTACCGGTGCGCCGGTGTCGACCATGATTATCGGCACGCTGCCGGTGGTCATTCCGGTTTTCGCAAACCTGCTTTATAGCCAGCGAGACGGGAAACTGGCGTGGTCAAAAATGGTGCCTGCGCTGGTATGCATCGCCGTGGGGCTGGCTTGCGTGAATATTGCCGAGCTACGCCACGGCCTCGAAAACTTCAGCTTGTGGCGTTACGGTTCTGGGATCTTTCTGGCGGTTATTTCGGTTGTCTGCTGGACCTGGTATGCCCTGCGCAACGCACGCTGGCTGCGGGAAAACCCGGATAAGCATCCGATGATGTGGGCGACGGCGCAGGCGCTGGTCACGCTTCCTGTCTCGTTGCTGGGCTATGTGGGTGCATGTATCTGGCTGGGTAGCCAGCATCCGGATTTCGCCCTGCCCTTCGGACCGCGCCCGTGGGTATTCGTCGGGTTAATGGTCGCCATTGCCGTGCTCTGTTCGTGGGTTGGCGCGCTGTGCTGGAACATTGCCAGCCAGAAGCTGCCGACGGTGATACTGGGGCCGCTGATTGTCTTTGAAACGCTGGCCGGGCTGCTCTATACCTTCCTGATGCGCCAGAGCGTGCCGCCGCTGCTAACGGCCTGCGGGATCGCGCTGCTGGTCGTTGGGGTGGTGATTGCGGTGAGAGCGAAGCCGGAAAAACCGATGGTCGTTCCGGCGTCGGAGGGGTGAGCTTTTCGACCAGCGGCGCTTCGCTTGCAGGGCCTACAAAACCGTAGGCCGGGTAAGCGTCAGCGCCACCCGGCACAGTATCAGAACGTTTCCCAGTTCGCTTCAGACGCCGCTACGGGCTGCGCTTTAGGTACATAGGTCTTTACTGGCGCGGCTTTCACCGCCTGGTTACGGGTGATCTTAAACACCGCCACCGCGTCGTTCAGGCGCGCGGCCTGATCTTCCAGCGCCGCCGCCGCCGCCGCAGACTCCTCCACCAGCGAGGCGTTCTGTTGGGTAACGCGATCCATCTCCGCCACCGCCTGGCCCACCTGGTCGATACCGCGGCTCTGTTCGTCGGAGGCCGACGCAATCTCCCCCATGATGTCCGTCACGCGCGTAACTGCATTGACGATCTCTGCCATCGTCGCGCCCGCTTCATTTACCAGCTGAGAGCCCGCGTTAACGCGCTCGCCGGAATCATCGATCAGGGCTTTGATCTCTTTCGCCGCCTGAGCGCTGCGCTGGGCAAGGGTACGCACCTCACCCGCGACAACCGCGAAGCCACGCCCCTGCTCGCCCGCACGCGCCGCTTCTACCGCCGCGTTCAGCGCCAGAATATTGGTCTGGAAGGCAATGCCATCGATTACGTTGGTAATTTGCGCAATTTTGCTGGAACTGGTGGCGATTTCGTCCATGGTGCGCACCACGCCTTCTACCACGTTTCCGCCCTTCTTCGCGGTGGAGGAGGCGTCCAGCGCCAGACGCGACGCCTGACGCGCGTTATCGGCGTTTTGCTTCACGGTGGCGGTTAACTGTTCCATGCTGGCTGCCGTCTCTTCCAGAGAAGCGGCCTGCTGCTCTGTGCGAGACGAGAGATCGTTGCTGCCCGCCGAGATTTCACCCGCGCCGGTGTAGATGGTATCTGCGCCTTCACGCACCACGCCCACCGTGTTGGCCAGCGCAGTCTGCATCTCCTGAACGTTGCGCGCCAGGATCGCCATTTCATTTTTACCCTCAGCCTGAATCGGCTGGGTTAAATCCCCTGCCGCAATGGCGCGGATATGGCTGATCACCTCTTCCAGCGGCAGCAGCAGCACGCGGCGCATCGCAATCCAGCTGGAAATAATCACCGCGATCACCAGCAGCATCACCGCAGACAGGATCCACAGAATGCGTTTGTAGTCGCTTTCATTGTCCTTGATGCCTTTGTCGGTGAGCGCGGCCTGCGCCTCCCGCCACTCGCGATAGACCTTTTGCATCGCGGTCTGCTTCTGTTCGGCATTTTGTTTGAACATATCTTCCAGATTGCCCTGCCCCAGCAGAACGTTCATTTGCGTCAGCGTGGCGGAGTAGATGCGGTAGTGCTCTTCCAGCCTGTCGGCCAGGTGCTCGTCCATACCCGGCGTTTCCGGCAGCGCGTAATATTTATCGTAATGTGTCTGGGCATCAGCCAGCAGGTTTTTCGCGGTATTGACCAGCTCGTTCAGCTGCCCGCCGTTAATCTGCGACGCCATGCTGCTTTGCAGACGCAGCATGCCGCGGTTAAGGGTGACACGCGCCTGATTCAGGCTGATCCAGGCGTCGGTAAACTCCGCGACGTTCTGGCTGGAAAGCTGAGAAACGGTGAAGTTCTCTTTGTCGTTATTGAGCGCATTAATGAAAATGCCGGCGGAGATCAGTTGCATGATGCCGAGCACAAGCAGCACCGAAATCAAAAGAGTAATGACTTTTATACGTTTAAACATGCGTTGCCTTTTTTATATACAGGTATTGTCTGACCTGTATCTATCGGCACGCGCGGCAGGTTGTTTACTGTTTCTCCACCTTTAAAAACTTTCGAAAGCCCTTTTCTGCATTCAATCAGCAAGTTAAAAGCACGATTTTTTTGTGATCCCCTTCTCATTTTTACCCTTGCCTCTAAAGGGTTATAGTATCCCCATAAAGATGCATTTAAAATGCATCTTATATTCCTGATGATGAGGTAACTGCTATGGCCTTCCGCGACCAACCCTTAGGCGAGCTGGCGCTCTCCATCCCTCGCGCTTCAGCGCTGTTCCGTAAATACGATATGGATTACTGCTGCGGCGGTAAGCAAACGCTGGCGCGCGCAGCGTCGCGTAAAGAGCTGGATGTAGAAGCTATCGAAGCGGAGCTGGCTAAGCTGGCAGAACAGCCTGTCGACAAAGACTGGCGCACCGCGCCGCTGGCTGAAATCATCGACCATATCATTGTGCGTTACCACGACCGTCACCGCGAACAGCTGCCGGAGCTGATTTTACAGGCCACCAAAGTTGAGCGCGTTCACGCCGATAAACCTTCCGTACCGCGCGGCCTGGCGAAATACCTGACCATGCTGCACGAAGAACTATCCAGCCACATGATGAAAGAGGAGCAGATCCTCTTCCCGATGATCAAACAGGGCATGGGCAGCCAGGCAATGGGGCCAATCAGCGTGATGGAAAGCGAACATGATGACGCCGGAGAACTGCTGGAAGTGATCAAACACACCACCCACAATGTCACACCGCCGCCAGAGGCGTGCACCACCTGGAAAGCGATGTACAACGGCATCAACGAGATGATCGACGATCTGATGGAACACATCAGTCTTGAGAATAACGTTCTGTTCCCGCGTGCATTATCGGGTAAATAAAAAAGCCCGGTGGCGCTAGCGCTTACCGGGCCTACAACGTCCTCGAACGTAGGCCGGGTAAGCGTCAGCGCCACCCGGCAACATGCTTAACGCATGCCAGCCATCCGTTTCTTACCGATAAACAGCCAGCCCAGCCCCAGCGCGATAAACCACAGCGGCGTGACGATCAGTGCCTGACGGGTATCTTCTTCCAGCGTCAGTAGCACCAGCACGAAGACGAAGAACGCCATGCATACCCAGCACATCAGCTTGCCCAGTGGCATCTTGTAGATCGACTTCTCATGCAGATGTGGACGCTGTTTGCGGTACACCAGGTATGAGCAGAGGATGATGGTCCAGACGAACATAAACAGGATCGCCGACACCGTGGTGATCATGGTGAACGCGCCGATTACGCTCGGGTTAACGTAGAGCATCACCACACCGCCCAGCAGACAGATGCAGGAGAAGGTCAGCCCTTTCGCCGGTACCGCACGTTTAGACAGTTTGGCGAACGCGCTCGGGGCAACGCCCTCCTGCGCCAGACCAAACAGCATACGGCTGGTGGAGAAGACGCCGCTGTTCGCGGAAGAGGCTGCAGAGGTCAGCACCACGAAGTTAATCAGGCTCGCGGCAGCAGGCAGCCCCACCAACACGAACAGCTCGACGAACGGGCTCTTGGTTGGCACTACTGAGCTCCATGGCGTCACGGACATAATGATGATCAGCGCGAACACGTAGAACATGATGATACGCAGCGGAATGGAGTTGATCGCGCGCGGCAGGGATTTCTCCGGATCTTTAGTTTCCGCCGCCGTGGTCCCCACCAGCTCAATCCCGACAAACGCGAACACCGCAATCTGGAAACCGGCGAAGAAGCCGCTGATGCCTTTCGGGAACCAGCCGCCATCATTCCACAGATGGGCAAACGAGGCCTGAACGCCAGTTGGCGACTGGAAGTGCGTCAGCACCATTACCAGCCCGACGACAATCAGCGCGATGATGGCGACGATTTTGATCATCGCGAACCAGAACTCCATCTCACCGAACATTTTAACGGTCGCGAGGTTGAGGCTCAGCAGCAGGACAATCACCGCCAGCGAGGCCACCCAGTCCGACAGGCCGGGGAACCAGAATTGGGCGTAGGCCGTAATAGCGACAACATCCGCCATGCCGGTAACCACCCAGCAGAACCAGTAGGTCCAGCCGGTAAAATAGCCAGCCCACGGGCCGAGCAGGTCTGACGCGAAGTCGCTGAAGGATTTGTATTCGAGGTTCGAGAGCAGCAATTCACCCATTGCACGCATCACGAAAAAGAGCATAAAACCGATGATCATATAAACGAAGATGATCGACGGGCCGGCAAGACTGATGGTTTTGCCCGAGCCCATAAACAGCCCGGTGCCGATGGCTCCACCAATGGCAATAAGCTGAATGTGACGGTTCGTGAGATTTCGCCGTAGCGACTGTTCAGACGTCGCCTCTTCTGCGGCGGCGACTTTGACCTGATCTACCATGTGATATTTTCCTGTTTATGCCTGTCTGTGTTGTTAAGGCTCTTCTGGCCTTTAAATACGCCAAAAAAATGACGTTCCCTTTGTAAGGGCTTATCGATAGTAGGTAAGAATCGGCGGGATGAATACTATGATTTGAATATTATGTTAATAATATGTTGAAAGTGAGTGTCATATCACTCATACAGCGCGAAACAGCTCACAAAAATACACGTAACAGTTTCGTTTGCAATACAAAATGTTGATTCCGTCGTAACTCCAGGTTTTATCGCTATTTTCCTCTCCCCGATCGGAGAGAGGAAAATAAGAAAAACCGATTACAGGATTTCCAGCAGCTCGACTTCAAACACCAGGGTGCTGAATGGCGGAATGGACGCGCCAGCGCCACGCTCGCCGTATGCCAGGTTGTGCGGGATAGTCAGTTCCCATTTTGAACCTACTGGCATCAGGGTCAGGGCTTCGATCCAGCCTGCAATCACGCCGTTGACCGGGAATTCAGCCGGTTCGCCACGCGCGACGGAGCTGTCGAACACGGTGCCGTCGATCAGCTTACCGGTGTAGTGTACGCGAACGTGGTCGGTACGCGCCGGGATTGCGCCATCACCCTGATTGATTACGCGGAACTGCAAGCCGGACTCGGTGCTGTTCACGCCTTCACGCTCACGGTTCTCTTCCAGATATTTCACGCCTTCTGCCGCCATCTCTTCGAAACGCGCGCGACGTACGGTGTCAGCACGTTCGTGGATTTCACGCAGCGCACGGTGCACAACGTCAACCGGCACAGCGGGCTGCTTGCCTTCCAGCGCGTCAGCGATACCCGCCACCAGCGCTTCCGGTAACAGACCTTCCAGGCCGGATTCGCTCAGCTGCTGTCCTACCTGCAAGCCGATGCCGTAGCTTGCCTGCGCTTCGATAGTGTCAAAAGTCGGGGTGGTCATGGGTTTTCCTTCCATCACATTTAAAGTAGCGGGCAGCATATCAGCCATGCCCTTATGGGTAAAACTTTGTCTTAAGTAAAGGTGACAAACTGCGACGAAACGGAAACAATAGTAGCCGTCAGGATTTTCCCTAATATATGTCACGAAAGCTGGCTTTGTTACGCCCATCAGGCAGTTAGCAAACTACACTTCTCAGGACAGGATAAAAAGACGCGGAGCAGGAGGAGAGCCATGCCCGGGCGATTTGAACTGAAACCTACCCTGGCGAAAATCTGGCATGCGCCGGATAACTTTCGCATCATGGACCCGCTGCCGCCTTTGCACCGCAGAGGCATTATCATCGGCGCGTTGCTGATGGTCATCGGTTTCCTGCTTCCTTCCGGCAGTGACAACGTTGATACCGGGCCGGTAAGCCGCAATGCTGAGCTGGATATCCAGTCGCCAAGCCAGCCGCAGCCTGATTCACAGCCGATGCAGACGCAACTGGTCACACCGTCTAACGATCCGGGCCAGGTTGCGCCGGTTGAACCTGAACCTGTTCAGGAAGATCAGGAGCAGGCCGCCGCCCCTTCAGAGCCACAGGCGCAACAGCCCACCGGCATTGAGCAGCAGTGGCGTTCGTATCGCGTAGAGCCAGGGAAAACCCTTGCTCAGCTGTTCCGCGACCACAGCCTGCCTGCAACGGATGTGTATGCCATGGCGCAAGTCGAGGGGGCAGGCAAGCCGCTCAGCAACCTGCAAAATGGTCAGATGGTGCAGATCCGCCAGAATGCCAGTGGGGTGGTGACCGGGTTAACGATCGATACCGGAAACGGGCAGCAGGTACTGTTTACCCGCCAGCCGGACGGCAGTTTTATCAGAGCACGTTAATAGCCCAGGCCGGGTAAGGCAAAGCCGCCCCCCGGTACTTTTGTTCTCAGGCACGACGTTTATTCACCCACCAGATCCCCGAGCAGACCAGCACCAGCGCAATCGCGTATTTGATGTCCAGAATGTCTTCGCCGAGGAATATGGCGGAGAGCACCGTTCCTGCTACAGGTATGACAAAGTTGAACGGGGCAATCATACTCACGCGGTTCACTTTCAGCAGCGCGCTCCACAGGGCGAACGCCACGGATGAGAGCAGCGTCAGATACCCCAGCACGGCGACGGCCTTCATGCTGTGCACCTCCAGCGCCCCGCCCGTGGCATAGCCTCCCACAACCAGTGCCGCCCCGCCTATCGCCAGCTGCCATCCCGTCATCACCGTCGGGTCAACGGTCTGGGAAATGCGTTTCCCGTAAAGCGTGGCCGCAGAGAGAATAAAGGCCGCCAGCACCACAAATCCGTCACCTTGCCAGACAAACTGGAAATCACTTAACCCGCCGTGGAAGTTCACCAGCATCACGCCGGTAAAGCCCAGAACACAGCCCAGCGTTTTGTTATAGCTGAGTTTGTCGTTGTGGTAGATAAAGTGCGCCAGCAGCACGCTGAAGAAGGTCCCGGTGGCATTCATGATCGAACCGTTCACCCCGGTGGTGTAAGCAAGGCCGATATAAAAGAAGGTGTACTGGATGGTGGTCTGGGTCAGCCCGAGGATCGTGAGCTGACCAAACTGCGTGGGTGTGAGCCTGCCAATCGGTTTACGTTGGGCCAGGGCAAAGAGCAGCAGCAACGCACCGGCAAACAGAAAACGGTATCCGGCAAAGACGACTTTGGACGGAATATCATCGGTCGCGATCTGGAAGAGTTCGTAGCCGCTTTTAATGGCCGGGTATGAGCTTCCCCAAAGCAGACAGCAGAGCGTGGCGCAGGCATAGGCCACATTTCTACGGGCAAAGGCGGGCGTGGGCAGAGCGGTATCCATGACAAATCTCATAAATAAAATTGCGTTTCAATTTATTATCAGAGAATGCATCAGGAATAGCGACCTTACAATCGCAAAACATGACGTAGGGTCACGCTAAAAAGCAAAACGCCGGCACAAGGCCGGCGCTTCGACGTGAGCAGAGTAAAAAATTACTCAGCTACTACGTTAACAACCAGTTTAGCGAACACTTCGCTGTGAACCTGGAAGTCAACTTCGTGCTCACCAGTGGTACGCAGAACGCCGTTCGGCATGCGAACTTCGCTCTTAGCCACTTTAACGCCTGCTGCAGTGACTGCATCAGCGATATCGCGAGTACCGATGGAACCGAACAGTTTACCTTCGTCGCCAGCTTTAGACGCGATGGTAACGGTGCCCAGTGCGTTGATTGCTTCAGCGCGAGCGTTAGCAGCCGCCAGAACGTCAGCCAGTTTGGCTTCCAGTTCAGCACGACGTGCTTCGAAAAACTCTACGTTTTTCTTAGTAGCTGGAACAGCTTTACCCTGTGGTACCAGGAAGTTACGAGCGTAACCCGCTTTAACGTTTACCTGATCACCCAGGCTGCCCAGGTTTGCTACTTTATCAAGCAGAATAACTTGCATTACCTTATCCTCTTAAAGTCGTATTAATGGACCGTGCCCGATTACTGATGACGATCAGTGTACGGCAGCAGAGACAGGTAGCGAGCGCGTTTGATAGCGCGAGCCAGCTGACGCTGATATTTTGCACGAGTACCGGTGATACGGCTTGGGACAATCTTACCGCTTTCGGTGATGTAGTTTTTCAGCGTTGCGATATCTTTATAGTCGATCTCTTGAACGCCTTCCGCGGTGAAACGGCAGAACTTGCGACGACGGAAATAACGTGCCATTTGGCTAGTCTCCAGTATCTATCAAATCAATCTGCTCGGCATGCAGAACCATTTTGCTCAGGCCGTTCTTTGCCTTGTGGCAAGAGATGAACCCCTGAACGATTACTGCACTACCGACCGTTAAACTGTGAGTAATGGCCTGGTTTTCGTGTCCGCTAATGATAACGGGCATTTGGCACCACGCCTGCCGGTGAAACCCGGCTTCCTCTTGCACAGAACGATGCTCAAGCACGAACTGGCAATGCGGAATTCCTGATGGGCTGACCTTTCGAAGGGGGGTCCTGCACACGGTGCCGGACAACACCAGACGGTTGGTCATCAGAAATTACTCTTCAGAATCCCCAGCATCAGAATCATCTGCGGTTTCGTTTGCGAAATCATCGCGACGCTCACGGCGCTCGTCTTTCGCTTTAACCATCGGAGATGCTTCGGTCACTGCGTGTTTGGTACGCATAACCATGCTGCGGATAACGGCATCGTTGAAGCGGAAGGTAGTTTCCAGCTCATCAATCACTTCCTGCGGCGCTTCAACGTTCATCAGAACGTAGTGAGCTTTGTGCAGTTTGTTGATTGGGTAAGCCAGCTGACGGCGGCCCCAGTCTTCCAGACGGTGGATCGTGCCTTCTGCACCAGTGATGGCAGCAGAGTAACGCTCGATCATACCCGGAACCTGTTCGCTCTGGTCAGGATGGACCATAAAAACGATTTCGTAATGACGCATCGAATTGCTCCTTACGGATTATTCAGCCTCCTGTCTGGGTCAGCCGAGGCCCGGGGAGGCAAGGAACGTGTTAAAGGTCGGCTGAAAAATTGACGCGTCATAATACTTGCGCGCCCCGCTAAACACAAGGTGATTGCACAAATAATTCGCACAAAGGGTAAAGCTGTTCTAAGTGGGTGATTTAAAATCTCACTTATCAGAAACGCTGTTTTTTTGAACAACACCATCAGAAATGGTCACCCATCGCAACCCGAGTAGCGATTACACTTTAATCAGAAGCCTTAAGCAGAGAAGGAGAGCATTACCCCATATCACAGCACGCAGTTGTGGAGCGCATATCATGAAAAGAATCGCATTCGCCATTTTGGCTGCGCTTTTGCTCAGTGCAAACGCGATGGCAGCCATCAAGATAGACAGCCGACAGGCCAGAAACATGGATGATGTGCAGAGCTTAGGCGTTATTTACATCAATCATAACTTCGCCACTGAAAGTGAAGCAGATCAGGCGCTTAATGAAGAAACCGATGCGCAGGGCGCAAAATACTATCACGTCATACTGACACGTGAGCCCGGCAGCAACGGCAATATGCGCGCCAGTGCAGATATTTACCAGTAACGCTTTATCGCCAGCACCAGGAAAGCCAACGAAAATCATAGCTATATATGATTGCCCCCTGCCGGGGGCTTTTTTTATGAATGGCTCCGGAATACCACCGGTTACAACTGTTTCGGTATTCCAGAGCACTTATTCACTTCTGCCCGTAATAAGCATTCGGGCCGTGCTTACGCATGAAATGCTTGTTCATCAGATAATCATCAATGCCCTGAAGCTGTGGGTTAATGCCGCGCGCAATCCACGCCATTCGTGCCACCTCTTCCATCACCACCGCGTTATGCACGGCGTCATGCGCATCTTTACCCCAGGAGAATGGACCATGCTGGTACACCACAATACCCGGCGTATGCAGTGGTTCCGTCTCACCCAGCGTTTCGATAATGACCCTGCCGGTGTTAAGTTCGTACTCGCCTTCGACCTCAGCCTGCGTTAACGCCCGCGTGCAGGGAATATCGCCGAAGAAGTAGTCCGCGTGCGTCGTACCCAAAGCAGGGATCGCCAGCCCGGCCTGTGCCCAGGCGGTGGCGTGCGTGGAATGGGTATGCACAACACCACCCAGGGACGGGTAACGCTGGTACAGCGCCAGATGGGTTGCCGTATCTGAAGAAGGACGCCATTTGCCTTCAACAACGTGTCCTTCCAGGTCAACCACCACCATATCGTCCACTTTCATGGCGTCATAGGCCACGCCGCTCGGCTTAATCACCACCAGCCCCTGATCGCGATCGATGGCGCTTACGTTGCCCCAGGTAAACGTCACCAGTCCATAGCGCGGGAGATCCATATTGGCCTCAAAGACCTGCTGTTTCAGCTTAAGCATGTTCCGCCTCCAGTAAGCCTGCCCGCGCCATGCGCTCGCGCACCCAGTCCCGGGCTTTCGCCACTTCTGCCGCCGGGTCGTCCGCGGTTTCGCTCCACATCTCAATCAGGTAAGGTCCGCAATAACCTGTCTGTTTAAGCGTCTGGAAGCACCGTTCGAAATCCACCACCCCGGTGCCGAACGGTACGTTTTTAAACACGCCGGGACGGGTATCTTTTACGTGCACCGCCACGATATGCCCGATGCCCGCCTGAAGCTCCATCTGTACGTCGTTATCCCATGCCGACAGGTTGCCGATATCCGGATAAAGCTGGAACCACGGATTGTTCAGATAGTGCGCGTAGCCCAGCGCCTTGCTGATGGAGTTCATCAATGGATAATCCATGATCTCCATCGCCAGCGTCACCTGCGCACGGCTTGCCATCTCAACGCTCTCTTTCAGGCCGTCACGGAAACGACGGCGCGTCTCATCGTTGGCTTCCTGATAGTAAACATCGTAACCCGCCAGTTGGATCACGCGGATGCCAACATCCTGTGCAAAGCGAATGGCTTTACGCATGATCTCCAGCCCTTCGGCGCGTACGGCATCATCTTCGCTGCCAAGCGGAAAACGACGGTGAGCGCTCAGGCACATGGACGGCACGCGCACGCCGGTTTCGGCAATGGCGCTCACCAGCGCCAGACGCTGGTCGCGGCGCCAGTCCAGGCGAGAAAGACGCTCGTCCGTCTCATCCACCGACATTTCGACAAAATCGAAACCCAGCTGCTTCGCCAGCTGTAACCGCTCCAGCCAGCACTCCCCCGCAGGGAGTGCCTTTTCATAGATGCCAAGCGGGACCTGTTTTGACAACATACCCGCTCCTTAACCCCAAAGCTGAGCGATTGAGCGTTTAAACTGACGCGCAGCTTCCACCGGAGATTCCGCATCGCGAATGCTACGACCGGCAATAAAGACATGGATTGGAATACCCTTGAACAGCGGCAGATCTTCCAGCGCCAGACCACCGGTCACGGTCACTTTGAAGCCCATATCGGCCAGGCGTTTGATCGCGTTGATATCAGCTTCGCCCCACGCCACACCTGCGGCCTGCGCATCACGGCTGCGGTGATAAACCACCTGCTGGATACCCGCTTCGCGCCACTCCTGTGCCTGCTCCCAGGTCCAGAAGCCGGTCAGTTCAATCTGCACGTCGCCGTTGAACTCTTTCGCCACGTCCAGCGCGCCTTTCGCAGTGTTGATATCTGCACAGCAGATCACGGTGACCCAGTCGGCGTTGGCTTCAAAGCACATGCGAGAGAGAATTTTGCCCGCATCGGCAATTTTGGCATCCGCCAGCACGATTTTATGCGGATAGAGCGCCTTCAGGTCACGAACCGCACGAACGCCTTCGCCCACGCACAGAATGGTGCCGACTTCGATGATGTCCACCTCTTCTGCAATCAGACGGGTGGTTTCGTAAGCGTGAGACAGCGTCTGGTTATCCAGCGCGACCTGCAACATTGGTAATGACATTTTCAATTCCTCTTAAACGGCCGCCGCAGTGGCGTTATCAATTAAATCCAGCACGTCCTGCGCGGTACGGCAGGCACGTAAACGGTCAAAATTAGCTTCGTCATCAAACAGGTTAACGATCTGCATGATGCCCACCTCCTGGTGGGTGTTGGCATCGACAGCTGCCATGGTGATCAGAATGTCGACCGGGTCGTTATCTTCGTGGTTGAACACCAACGGGGTTTTCAGCGTCACCAGCGCAAAACCGGTTTTCTTGACACCCTCTTCCGGGCGGCCATGCGGCATTGCCAGCCCCGGGGCAATCACAAAATAGGGGCCGTGCTGCGCCACGCCATCCAGGATGGCCTGGTAATAACGCGGCTCGACAACGTCCGCCTTAACCAGCAGGTCCACGCTCAGCTTCACCGCTTCCTGCCAGGTACTGGCTTCAGCCTGTAAAAGGATGGAGTTATTCTCAGCCAGCGAATCACGTAGTTTCATGTGACATCCTTACTTCACGTCTTGTGGGAAGTGCTCTTTGATCACTTCCAGCAGTTTTGGCCCAAAATCCGCAGGCGACAGCATGTTGCGCACACCTACCACGTATTTGTTGCCCGACACGCTAATCTCGCCGGCAATGTGCGTTGAAGCGATGATGATGTCCGCGCCGTTCAGTTCACTTTTGTATTCACCCACTGCGCAGCTGTTCACCGTGTGGTCAATGTTTGACTGGGTTAAAAACTGGTCCACTTTCATTTTCATGATCATGGAGCTTCCTTGCCCATTGCCACACACAGCCAGGATACGTACGGTCATAATCGAAACTCCTTAGTGAGCAGAAACTTCTGCTGTTTGTTTTTCCGCATCTTCTTCAGCTCGCAGCGAACGGCCAGCGAAGAACATATAAGTCAGTGCAATCAGGATGATGACGGCCATAAAGACCAGCCCGACGGACGCAAAGCCCTGCATCATCGGCGGCGCCAGAATTGACCAGTCCGCCATGCCCATCCAGGCGCTCATGCCGGTGAGCTTGACCGCCCACACGCACCCGAAGATTTCAACCATGCCCATCACCAGGCAGATCTTGAGCGCGGCGCGCCATCCGCCGAAGTGGTTAGCAAACACGCCGATAGTGGCGTTGGAGAAGAACATCGGGATAAAGCCAGGAATAATCAGGATTGAGGAGCCACAGCCCACCAGGATGCCGACCGCAATCAGCTGGCCGATGGTGCCCCACATAAAGCCCCAGACGACGGCGTTTGGCGCAAAGCTATAGATAGCCGCACAGTCAATCGCCAGCACCGCGCCAGGGATCAGGCGCTGAGAGATACCGTTGAACGCTTCCGACAGCTCGGCGACGAACATACGCACGCCCTGAGTGATGATGAAAATGGCCACGGCAAAGGAGAAACCGGTTTGCAGGATATAGACCGTCCAGTGGGTTTTACCCGCCATCGCCTGCACCACGTCAATGCCAAAGGAGAGCAGGATGGCACCGAAGAAAAGGGTCATTACAATCGCCGTGGAGACGATGTTGTCGTGGAAGATATTCAACCAGCCAGGCAATTTGAGGTCTTCAACACTCTCCTCTTTTTTACCCAGGTACGGTGCAACTTTGTACGCAATCCAGGAGGCGAACTGCTGCTGGTGACCGATGGAGAAGCCGCAGCCGTCAGTAACGTCCTGCGTTGGCTTATACATCATGTTGGAGGTGATGCCCCAGTAAAGCGAGACCAGCACTGCCGTGCAGATGACCGTGGTCCACATTGGGTAGCCGAAGATATAGAGAGAAACGGCAATCAGCCCCGCCTGCTGGAACATGATGTGCCCGGTGAGCATGATGGTGCGAATACCGGTGATGCGGCGCAGGAGCACGTAAATGATGTTCAGCGCCAGCGCGAGCAGTACCGCATACCCAACCCAGCTGTACGCATCCCCCATGCGATCGATGGTGGCCATCATGGACGCGTAAGTGTCAGAGATGGCGCCGTTAATGCCATATACCTCAGACATTTTGGCAACGACCGGCTTAAACGTGCTGGTCAGAATGCCAGACCCCGCCTGCAACAGCATAAAACCAATGATGGTTTTGATGGTGCCTTTGATAATCACGCTGACGCTTTTGCGCAGCAGGATGTACCCCAGGCACGTCACGATACCCAGCAACAGCGGGGCGTTGGTCATTACCTGATTAAAGAAAACGGTAAAGACGTTGTAGAGGATCTCCATAACTCTCTCCAAAAAATGAGAACACGAGGGGCAATCCCTGTGTGGTTGGTGTCATCACTCTATTAATCACAAATAATCACCACAAGATTGCATTTGATTATTTGTGACGGATCACGCAATTTATTTCCATGGAGTTAGTAATGATTTTCACTACCGATCCAGAAAGATAAATAAATTCTTAATTTTCAATATATTAATTATATGTAGCGGTTATCTTAACAACGACGAGGTGTATTTTCTGTGATGTGGCGAGGGGAATTTTCCGCAAATAAGCCATTGCAAATCGATTCAAACAGTGCCAGCATTAATCACAACAAGTCACAGTATGATTACTTTTGATTGAAACCAGGAGTCAAACGATGAGTAAAGTGAAAACCATCACCCGTGAATCATGGATTTTGAGTACCTTTCCGGAGTGGGGTAGCTGGCTGAACGAAGAGATCGAGCAGGAACAGGTTGCTCCTGGCACATTTGCGATGTGGTGGCTTGGATGCACCGGGATCTGGCTGAAATCAGAAGGCGGCGCCAACATTTGTGTTGATTTCTGGTGCGGCACCGGCAAACAGAGCCACGGCAATCCACTGATGAAAAAAGGCCACCAGATGCAGCGTATGGCCGGCGTTGAAAAGCTCCAGCCGAACCTGCGCACCACGCCTTTTGTGCTTGATCCTTTCGCCATTCGCCAGATCGACGCCGTTCTCTCTACCCACGATCACAACGATCATATCGATGTGAACGTGGCGGCAGCGGTAATGCAAAACTGCGCGGACAACGTACCCTTTATCGGGCCGCAGACCTGCGTGGATTTGTGGATTGGCTGGGGCGTGCCAAAAGAGCGCTGCATTGTGATGAAGCCGGGCGACGTGGTGAAAATCAAAGACGTTGAAATTCACGCGCTGGATGCCTTTGATCGCACCGCGCTGATCACCCTGCCTGCCGACCAGAAAGCCGCAGGCGTACTGCCAGACGGGATGGACGAGCGCGCAGTGAACTACCTGTTCAAAACGCCTGGCGGTTCCCTGTATCACAGCGGTGACTCTCACTACTCCAACTACTACGCGAAGCACGGTAACGAGCACCAGATTGACGTGGCGCTTGGCTCTTACGGTGAAAACCCGCGCGGGATTACCGACAAAATGACCAGCGCGGACATGCTGCGCATGGCCGAAGCGCTGAACACCAAAGTGGTGATCCCCTTCCACCACGATATCTGGTCAAACTTCCAGGCCGATCCGCAAGAGATCCGCGTCCTGTGGGAGATGAAAAAAGACCGACTCAAGTATGGTTTCAAGCCGTTCATCTGGCAGGTTGGCGGCAAGTTCACCTGGCCGCTGGATAAAGACAATCTCGAGTACCACTACCCGCGTGGTTTTGATGATTGCTTCACCATTGAGCCAGACCTGCCGTTCAAGTCCTTCCTCTGATTGTGCAGCCCAATCGCCAGACACAGTGTCTGGCGATGTCATATTTAATTTAGTAATTTCATGCTATTTCAAATATCATCTTTTCAAATCAATTCTTTTCGGAATAGCTCATGACGGAAGCGCAACGGCATCAAATTTTACTGGAACTCCTGGCGCAAACAGGGTTTATCACCGTCGAGAAAGTGATCGAACGTTTAGGGATCTCCCCTGCTACCGCGCGGCGGGACATTAACAAGCTGGATGAAAGCGGCAAGCTGAAAAAAGTCCGCAACGGCGCAGAGGCCATCAGCCAGCAGCGTCCACGCTGGACGCCGATGAATATTCACCAGGCGCAGAATCACGATGAAAAGGTGCGGATTGCCAGAGCGGCATCACAGCTGGTGAATCCCGGTGAGAGCGTGGTGATCAACTGCGGTTCGACAGCGTTTTTACTGGGCCGTGAGATGTGCGGCAAGCCGGTGCAAATCATTACCAACTATCTGCCGCTGGCCAACTATCTCATTGACCAGGAACATGAAAGCGTGGTGATCATGGGCGGTCAGTATAACAAGAGCCAGTCCATAACCCTGAGCCCGCAGGACAGTGAAAACAGCCTCTACGCCGGGCACTGGATGTTTACCAGCGGCAAAGGCCTGACGGCGGATGGCCTGTATAAAACCGATATGCTCACCGCAATGGCAGAGCAGAACATGCTCAACGTGGTGGGTAAACTGGTGGTGCTGGTCGACAGCAGCAAGGTCGGTGAACGCGCCGGCATGCTTTTCAGCCGCGCCGAGCAAATCAGCATGGTGATCACCGGCAAAAACGCCAACCCCGAGATCCTCAGCAAGCTCGAGGATCAGGGTGTCACGGTGCTGCGCGTTTAAAGGTGCTGACGGAAAAACTCCACGGTGGCTTCCAGCGCAGCCGGAGTAATACGGTGCCGGACACCGGCACCCCACAGGCAGGTCAGATTGCTGTCCAGCCCTTCACGCTGTAGCGCCTGTTGCAGACGGAACGTTTCACCGGGCGGTACGACATCGTCGGCATCCCCATGCCACAGCAGCAGGGGACGATCGGCCAGCTGTGAAAGCGCATGGCTGACGTCCCATTCAGACAACAGGGCCTCAATCTCCTGAGGTGCCTGCGGCGGGAACAGCGTCTTTGCCAGTGACATAAAGTAGCCCGATCCCATCAGGCAAGCCACGGACGTCACCTCTGGATGCCTGGCCATGATCCCCAGCGCCGTCATTCCGCCCATTGATGCGCCTGCGACCGCCAGCCGTTTCCCCTCCACCAGCCCGGCCTGTAAAAGCGCGTCACGCAGCCCGGCGAACTCGGTCAGATTGCCGTGCAGCGTTTGCCAGAACAGCCCCAGCCGCGCCTGTTCATCGCCCGTAAAGCGTGCCCCATGATTCGGCGCATCAGGCATGACCACCCGGAAACCGGCCTGCGCCAGCGCGACGGCAAAATAGCTGTAGACCAGCTTTGAGGAGAGAAAACCATGATAGAAAACTACTGTCGGCAGCGGCTGTTCACCTTTACCAGCCGGAAAAGCATGGATGATTTCATGCTCACTAAGCAGGCGAGTTTCAATTTCAATCATTGTCGATCCTGTGCTGATGAATGATTCATAATGTTGAGAGCTGGATTACGGTTTCACGATATTTTCATTCGAAATCTACGTCCCAGATAACACTTCGGGAACATTCCCCCAAAACTAAATTCGCAGACCACTACACTATGGCTATCAGGAAAAGAGACAGGTTTATGCGCAGGCTTACCGCTTTATTGCTGGTCTCACTGCTCAGCGGATGTTCCGTATTGCAGGGTACGCCAGAACCGGCACCGCCGGTTACCGATCATCCTCAGGAAATTCGTCGTAATCAGACTGAAGGATTACAACGCCTGGGAACCGTATCAGCGATGGTTCGCGGTTCACCGGATGATGCAGAAGACGCAATTGAAGCACAGGCCGTTGCCGCAAAAGCAGATTATTACGTCATCACGATGATTGATGAAACCATTATTACGGGACAGTGGTATGCACAAGGCATTTTGTACCGTAAGTGAGCATCATCATTTGAACGACCTTTACACTGCTTTGCGTCCGTAGACATTTTCCTGTCCACAATAAACTCCATGCCAGCAACAATGGAAATGAGTTTATTCGCGAAGGATTGCCCGGCGGATACCGGAGACACGTGAAAAGGAGCTGACGATGAAACGAACCCTTGCTTTAACGACGCTATTGCTTTCAGCGGGCCTGTTGAGCACCACGGCGCAGTCGGCTGAATTTGCCAGCGCGGATTGCGTCACGGGCCTGAATGAGATTGGTCAGATCTCCGTCAATAATATCACGGGGAGTCCGCAAGACGTTGAACGTGTCGTCGCCCTGAAGGCCGATGAACAGGGCGCATCCTGGTATCGCATCGTCC
This sequence comes from Enterobacter cloacae complex sp. SYL003, assembly GCF_049236925.1. Taxonomy (NCBI): domain Bacteria; kingdom Pseudomonadati; phylum Pseudomonadota; class Gammaproteobacteria; order Enterobacterales; family Enterobacteriaceae; genus Enterobacter; species Enterobacter cloacae complex sp. SYL003. Next base: position 96,337 of record NZ_JBMKJK010000014.1, read on the forward strand.
AGATGCAGGAAGATCACCATGTTAATCACTGGCGCGTGCAGGCCATTCTTTATGCATAATCCCCTCCGATAAAAGCCACTTAATTTTAGTGGCTTTTCACTTTTGCAAATTTTTTATCTCTCCCGAAACTCAATAAAAACAAAAGCGTAATATTCAGTTACATTAAACAGATAAACGTTCTCTCCGCTCTGCCGTTGAACAGCCATCACTTTTCAATAATGAGCAATTTATGATCACCTTTTTCCGCCGGGCAGGACTGGGCACGAAGCTATCGCTGCTAACAGCTGTAAGTGTCGCTACGCTTTTTTTGCTGTTCACTTTCCTGTTGAGCCACAACGCCAGCCAGCAGCTTGAAGATCTTGCGGTTGAAGACCTGCATAACCAGTCCAACGGCATGGTGGATATGGTAGAGATGTTCAACACCAGCCTGAGCGAAGAGGTTGAAAGCTATACCCGTCTGTTCACCACCTTTTTGCCACAGCCATTGAACAGCGACAGTAGCCAGAGCCGGACCATAAATGGGCTTACCGTTCCTTTGCTGAAAGGCGGCGAAACGGAGCTGCATGAAAACAATACGCTTTCTGATGACTTCCTGAGCCGAACGGGAGCCATCTCGACGCTGTTTGTCCGCAGCGGTAACGATTTTGTCCGCGTGGCGACGTCGCTGCGCAAAGAGAATGGCGACCGCGCCATCGGAACCGTTCTTGATACCACCAGCCCGGCATTTGCCGCCGTCACTAAAGGGGAGGTCTATCGTGGCCTCGCGCTGCTGTTCGGCAAGCGCTATATCACGCAGTACCAGCCTGTTAAGAATGCGGAAGGCCAGGTTATCGGGATTATCTTTGTCGGCGTGGACATCACCCATTCGTGGAACGTCATGCGCGAGAAAATCCTTAACCGTCGTCTGGGCGAGAGCGGTCACTTCTTTGTACTGGATCGCAGTAGCGGCAAAACGCGCGGACAGTATCTGTTCCATGCCAGCGAAGAGGGCAAACTGCCTAACTGGGACACGGCGACACAGCAGCAGCTTCTGAGTGATAAAGCCGGCACGCTGGAACGCGTGAGCGCGGATGGCCGTACGCTCAAAGTCGCCTACACGCCGCTGCCGGGCTGGAACTGGACCATCGTGGGTGAAGTGGATAAAGCCGTACTGCTTTCAAGCGTCACCACACTGCGCGATCGCTTCCTGATGGCGGGCGTGGTGCTATCCGTACTCTTCGCGGGCCTGTTCGTTATCCTCATTCGCCGGATGCTAACCCGCCCACTGCGCGAGGTGATCGCGCTTGCCCGGCAGTATGCCGCAGGCGATCTGCGCGCCAGCCTGCCGGTTACCCGCCAGGATGAAGTCGGCCAGCTGATTGACGCCATCAACGGGATCGGGGAAGGCCTGCAAAAAATTGTGTTGCAGGTCCGCGAGGCCGCAAGCGAGATCCATCTGGGGACTAACGCGCTGGCTTCAGACACCGGCGAGATATCTGAACAGATCAACAAGCAGGCCAGCAGCGTTGAGGAGACCTCCGCCAGCATGGAGCAATTAGCCGCCACCGTGCAGCAAAATGCCGCCAACATGGAGCAAACGCAGCAGCTGGTGGGTGAAACCTCGCGCGCGGTGCATCAGGGTGGAGAGACGGTGACCCACGCAGTCTCCACCATGGATGATATTCGCGATGCATCGAAACGCATTGAAGACATCACCCGCGTGATTGAGTCCATCGCTTTCCAGACCAATATCCTGGCGCTCAATGCGGCGGTTGAGGCGGCTCGGGCGGGCGAGCACGGGAAAGGTTTCGCAGTGGTGGCGCAAGAGGTACGCGCCCTGGCCGCACGCAGCGCCAACGCGGTAAAAGAGATTGAACAGCTGATTGGGGATACGCTGAACAAGGTGAGCGAAGGCCATGCGCTGTCTGAGCAGACGCGTCTGGCGATGGATGCCATCATTGTTCATATCGATAACATCAGCCAGCTTGTCACTGAGATCAACCACGCCTCCCGCGAGCAGTCGGCGGGAATTGGCCAGGTGAATCTGGCGATGACGCACATCGGTGAGGCATCGCACATCAATGCCGATCGCATCTCACGCAGCGAGCAGACAGCACAGACGCTGCGCGAGAAGGGTTCACATCTCACCCGGCTGGTGAGCCTGTTCCAGCTGAAGGCTTAACCGACCCGGCCCGTGGCGCGCAGCAGCAGGTCGTTTTGCACCTGCTCGCTCATCAGCGTGCCGCCCCGGGTATCCAGCATCATGCGGCACCACGCCTGCGCCATGGGCGGCGATGCGTGCCGCAGCATTTGACTTCCGGCCCCGAGTAAAAAGAGCTGCTGCGCGATCTCCCTGCCCTGCGCTTCCTGCGGTTTCCGCAGCTTCTGCTGTAGCTGCCGCCAGCTGCGATCGAAGTGCCTGTCCTGGCCTTTTACCTGCGCGAAATCATCGGCGAGCAGGTCGAGAATGCCCGACTGCTTCGCCAGCACGCGCAGTACGTCCAGGCACATAATATTGCCAGAGCCTTCCCAGATGCTGTTGACGGGCATTTCACGGTACAACCGCGGAAGCTCACTCTCTTCGCAATAGCCTGCACCGCCCAGCACCTCCATTGCCTCTGCCACAAACGGTATACCCGCTTTGCAGACGCTGTATTTTGCCGCCGGAGTGAAAAGCCGCGCCCATGCGGCTTCCTGCGGGTCGTTGCGGTTGTCCCACGCCCGGGCAAGTCGGAACAGCAGTGCCGTGTGTCCCTCCAGCACCAGCGCCATACGGCTTAGCACGTCGCGCATTAACGGCTGGTCGATCAGATTTTTGCCGAAGGTCTGCCGCTGATGGGCATGATAAAGCGCCACCGAGAGCGCACGGCGCATCAGTCCGTGACTGCCCAGCGCGCAGTCAAAGCGCGTCAGCCCGCCCATCTTCAGAATTTGCCGGACGCCTTCCCCCTCTTCGCCCAGCAGCCAGCCGGAAGCATCAAGAAATTCAGCCTCACTGCTGGCATTTGAGCGGTTGCCGAGCTTGTCCTTCAGACGCTCAAGGCGCACGGCATTACGTTGCCCGTCGGGTAAGAAACGCGGGACAAAAAAGCAGCACAACCCGCCCTTCGCCTGCGCCAGCACCAGATGCGCATCGCTCTGCGGCACGGAGAAAAACCATTTGTGCCCCACCAGCCGGTAACTGCCATCGCTGCATTTCTCTGCTTTGGTAGTATTACTGAGTACGTCCGAACCGCCCTGCTTTTCCGTCATCCCCATGCCGATCAGCAGGCCGCGCTTTTGCGCCCCCGGCGCGAGATGGGGGTCGTAGCGATCGCTCATCAGCGGCGTTAACCACTCATGAAACGGTTTGGGCAGCGATCGTTGCAACAGCGGCGTGGCCGCAAAGGTCATGGTCACCGGGCAAAGCGTTCCCGCCTCCACCTGAGCATGAAGTACGAAACGCGCGGCCCTGGCGACGAACGATCCTTTCCGCGCCTCCCCCTCCCACGCCAGGTTGTGCACCCGGTTGGCGCAAAGCCCCTGCATCAGAAGATGCCATGCCGGATGAAAGCGGACGTCATCCAGCCTCGCTCCCGTGGCGTCATAACGCAGCAGCTCCGGCGGATTAACGTTCGCCAGTCTGCCCAGCTCCAGCGACTCTGCCGTACCCAACTGCTGGCCGATGCTGGCAAGAAGATCCACATCCCACTCAGCCCCTTCGCGCGCTACCGCATCGCGCAGGGCGCAATCAGAGAGAAAAAGGTTGCTGTTCGATAGCGGTGCGGGTTGATTAAAAACGGTATGTGTCTGCCAGTGCATGCTGTCTCCCTCCTTTCATTGGCAATAAAGATAAGTATGGACAGAGGGCATGCACGCTGCATGGGAGAGGGGTCACACGATGACGATCGTGTTGATATCATTCGTGAAATAGCTCACAGAACATAAGAATAAACTATTTCCTTACTTAACTAATGCTGAATAATTTATTCTTACCCCGTTTTTATGAGGATCGTTATGCAACAGGATGCGCACAAGCGTGCATTAATTGCAGGCTCCATCGGTAATTTCATCGAGTGGTATGAATTTGCGGTCTATGGTTTTCTGGCAACGGTGATTGCCAGAAACTTCTTCCAGCTTGAGGGGGAAGCGGAGCTCACCAGCCTGATCCTCACCTGGGCCTCATTCGCCATCGCTTTCTTCTTCCGCCCGCTGGGTGCGGTGGTCTTTGGCCGCATTGGCGACAGGATTGGCCGTAAACCGACGCTGATTATTGTGCTGGTATTGATGACGCTCGCCACCGCTGCCATCGGTATTGTGCCGGTCTACGCCAGTATCGGGATTGCCGCGCCGCTGATCGTTACACTTCTGCGTATTCTGCAAGGACTGTTCGCGGGCGGTGAGTATGGCGGCGCGGTCTCGTTGATGACGGAGTTCGCCCCGCGCGGCAAGCGCGGTCTTTACGGGGCATGGCAGTCCTTCACCGTGGCGCTCGGGCTGTTAGCAGGCGCAGGCATTGTCGCGTTGCTCTCTGCCCTTCTCTCCCCTGAAGCCTTGCACGACTGGGGCTGGCGCATTCCGTTCTTCCTGGCGTTGCCGATGGGTGCGGTCGCGCTATGGCTGCGGGTAAGCATGGAAGAGACACCGAGCTTTGTGCAGCAACGGGAAAAACCGGTTGTTACTCAGGCCAGCACCGCCGCCACGTTCAAAACCATTCTGATGGGCATTGGTCGCGTGATGGTCTGGTCTGCGGCGGGTTATACCTATCTGGTGATTATGCCGACCTATCTGCAATCTGCGCTGCACACCGGTTTTAACCAGGCGCTGCTGATTGCGGTGATTTCTAACATTGGGTTTGCGCTCACGATCATTCCGTCGGGCATACTGAGCGACAGGATCGGGCGGCGGACGGTGATGATTATCGCCACCGTGCTCCTGCTGATCCTCGCCCTGCCGCTGCTGAAAATTTTGCAGGCGGAGTCCAGCACGTTGGCTGTCAAAGCGATTGTGGTGTTGATTGCGGGGGGTTTGGTTGGGATGCTGGCAGGGCCGGGGCCGGCAATGCTGTCTGAGATGTTCCCGACGCGCGTGCGTTATACCGGGCTGGGGCTGGCCTATTCTCTGTCGAATGCGATCTTCTCGGGCTGTGCGGGGCTGATCATTACCGGGCTGATTAAAGAGACGGGCAATCTGGATATTCCGGCGTACTACGTGATGGCAACGGCGGTGGTGAGTATTTTCGCGCTGATGACGCTGAGAAAGGATGACCATTTGCGGTCGTTAGAGGAGTGAGATTGTTGCCCGGTGGCGCTGCGCTTACCGGGCCTACGGTACCATGCTTTTGTAGGCCGGGTAAGGCGAAGCCGCCACCCGGCACAACAGGCTACCCGCGCTGACGCACCGCTTCAAACAGGCAGATACCCGTCGCAACAGAAACGTTCAGGGACGATACGCTGCCCGCCATCGGGATGCTGATCAGCTCATCGCAGTGCTCGCGGGTCAGGCGACGCATGCCTTCACCTTCTGCCCCCATCACCAGCGCCATACGGCCGGTCATTTTGCTCTGATACAGGGTGTGATCCGCTTCACCGGCTGTGCCGACGATCCAGATATTTTCTTCCTGCAACAGACGCATGGTGCGCGCCAGGTTAGTCACACGGATCAGCGGAACGTTTTCCGCCGCGCCGCAGGCCACTTTTTTAGCGGTAGCGTTAAGCTGCGCGGAACGATCTCTTGGCACAATTACCGCATGCACGCCTGCTGCATCGGCGCTACGCAGGCACGCGCCCAGGTTGTGCGGGTCGGTTACGCCATCGAGGATCAGGAAGAACGGGTTATCCAGCTCAGCGATCAGATCCGGCAGATCGTTCTCTTGATACTGACGGCCCGGCTTCACGCGCGCGATAATGCCCTGGTGTACAGCACCTTCGCTTTTCTCATCCAGATACTGACGGTTCGCCAGCTGGATCACGACGCCCTGCGCTTCCAGCGCGTGGATCAGCGGCATCAGACGTTTGTCTTCACGCCCTTTCAGAATAAAAACTTCCTGAAAACGCTCCGGCGCGCGCTCCAGCAGGGCCTGCACCGCGTGGATGCCGTAAATCATTTCACTCATTGATGGTTCTCGTAATAAATATTGTCCCTCTCCCCGTTGGGGAGAGGGACAGGGTGAGGGGAAATTACTCCGCCTGCTGTTTCTTCGCCGCGCGCTTCGCTTTGGTTGCGGCCGCTATTTTTTGGGTCTTGGTCGACGGTTTTTTCGCTTTACGAGCGTCTTTTTTCGCCGCCTTGGGCTTCTGCTGCTTCTCGCCACGGAAGGCGCTGTCTGGCTCAAAGTTTACTCTTTTACCTGCCTGACGTCGCTTGCCGCCCGCTTTACCGTTGCCGCCTTTTTTCGCTTTCTCACGCTCGGTTTTCCCGACGTTACGCGGAGCCCGTTCGCTGGAGATGAGGCTGAAGTCGATTTTACGGTCGTCCATATTCACGGCTTCTACCTTCACTTCCACCCGATCGCCCAGACGGTAGGTCTGACCGCCGGATTCACCGATCAGACGTTGTCCGACCTGGTCGAAGCGGTAGTAATCGTTATCAAGGCTGGAAACGTGCACCAGACCGTCGATAAACAGCTCATCCAGACGTACGAAGAAGCCAAAGCCGGTGACGCTGGCAATCACACCTTTAAAGACGTTACCCACCTGATCCAGCATAAAGTCACACTTCAGCCAGTCCGCCACGTCGCGCGTTGCTTCATCCGCACGACGCTCGGTCATGGAACAGTGCTGGCCCAGTTGCAGCATCTCTTCCATGGAGTAGTGATACCCACCGGTTTCGGTCGTATTGCCTTTGTGACCCTGCTCGTGCGCCAGCAGATACTTGATCGCACGGTGCAGGGACAGATCCGGATAACGGCGAATCGGCGAGGTAAAGTGCGCATACGACTGTAACGCCAGACCAAAGTGGCCCCGGTTTTCCGGATCGTAAATCGCCTGCTTCATGGAACGCAGCAGCATGGTTTGCAGCATTTCCGCGTCAGGACGATCGCTGATGGATTCCAGCAGCTCGGCATAATCGCGTGGCTCAGGCTTATTGCCGCCAGGCAGCTCCAGGCCGAGTTCAGCCAGCACGGAGCGGAATGAGGTCACAGCTTCCGTGGTTGGCTTATCGTGAATACGGAACAGCGCAGGCTCTTTGGCTTTCTCAACGAAACGTGCCGCCGAGATGTTCGCCAGGATCATACACTCTTCAATCAGCTTGTGCGCATCGTTACGCTGAGTCTGCTCGATTCGCTCGATACGACGCTCAGCGTTAAAGATGAATTTCGCCTCTTCACTCTCAAACGAAATCCCACCGCGCTCTTCGCGCGCCTGATCCAGCGTTTTGTAGAGGTTGTGCAGCTCTTCGATGTGTTTGACCAGCGGCGCGTACTGTTCGCGAAGATCCTGATCGCCCTGCAACATATGCCAGACCTTGGTATAGGTCAGGCGCGCATGAGAACTCATCACCGCTTCGTAGAACTTATAGCCCGTCAGACGTCCCTTGCTGGAGATGGTCATTTCGCAGACCATACACAGGCGGTCCACCTGCGGGTTGAGGGAACACAGGCCGTTCGAGAGCACTTCTGGCAGCATCGGTACAACCTGCGACGGGAAGTAGACCGACGTACCGCGGCTGCGCGCTTCGTTATCCAGCGGCGTGTGTGGACGTACGTAATAACTCACATCCGCGATAGCCACCCACAGACGCCAGCCACCACCGCGTTTTTTCTCACAGTACACGGCATCATCGAAGTCGCGGGCGTCTTCACCATCAATGGTGACCAGCGGCAGATCGCGCAGATCCACGCGGCCTGCTTTGGACTCTTCCGGCACTTCTTCACGCAGGTTTTCGATCTGGTCTTCAACCGCTTTCGGCCAGACGTAAGGAATTTCATGGGTGCGCAGCGCCATATCAACGGCCATGCCGGTGCCCATGTTATCGCCCAGCACTTCGACGATTTTACCTACCGCTTTGGTACGGCGGGTCGGGCGCTGGGTAAGTTCAACCACTACCACAAAGCCCATGCGTGCGCCCATCACCTCTTCAGGCGGGATGAGAATGTCGAAGCTCAGACGGCTGTCGTCCGGCACCACAAAGCCTACGCCCGCATCGGTAAAGTAACGGCCTACAATCTGGCTGGTTTTCGGCACCAGCACGCGGACCACGCGCGCTTCGCGGCGGCCTTTACGATCTGCACCCAGCGGCTGCGCCAGGATCTGGTCGCCGTGAATACACATCTTCATCTGTTCAGATGAGAGGTACAGGTCGTCTTTACGGCCTTCCACGCGCAGGAAGCCGAAGCCATCGCGATGACCAATAACGGTGCCTTTCAGCAGATCGAGGCGTTCTGGCAGCGCGTAGCACTGGCGACGAGTAAAGACCAGCTGGCCGTCGCGCTCCATGGCGCGCAGGCGGCGGCGAAGGGCTTCAATTTGCTCTTCACCCTCAATGTTTAATTCAACGGCAAGTTCTTCACGATTGGCGGGTTTTTCGCGTTTTGTTAAGTGTTCAATGATGAACTCGCGGCTGGGGATAGGATTCGCGTATTTTTCGGCTTCGCGTTCCTGGAAAGGATCTTGTGACATGTCGGTTCCTCCGTTGTCAGCTCCGGTGGAAATTTTCTTCATTCCACCAGCAATAATTTATAAAGCGGTTGATTCTCTTCAACCAAATCGGCCAGCGTGTAGTTATCCAGTTCCTTGAGAAAACTTTGCACGGCCTTTGAAAGCGCCTGTTTCAGGCGGCAAGCGGGCGTAATGTGGCAAAACGCACTGCTACAGTTCACCAGAGATAGCGGCTCCAGTTCACGTACCACATCGCCGATACGGATACTCTGTGCCGGTTTACCGAGACGGATCCCTCCATTCTTCCCGCGGACGGCAGCAACGTATCCGGCACGACTAAGTTGATTGATTATTTTGACCATATGATTACGGGACACACCGTACACCTCTGTGACTTCAGAGATGCTGGTCATCTTCCCATCGGGTAACGACGCCATGTAAATCAGCGCGCGTAAGCCGTAATCGGTGAAACTTGTTAACTGCACATCAACCTCAGGAAAAAGGGAAAACGCGGTCAAACCGCAGAGATATTCATTAATGATGATAAACCAGCCAGATAGTTAGCGGCTAATTTATTTGACAGACGGGGCGAAAAAGCGGAGATCCAGGAGCGGTCGCCGGATGGCGCTGCGCTTATCCGGCCTGCGGGTTTCCCCGCAGGCCAGCAGTCACGAAGATTATGCGTCGAACGGGTCGCGCAGGATCATCGTTTCAGTACGATCCGGGCCGGTAGAAATAATATCGATCGGCACTTCGGTCAGTTCTTCAATACGCTTAATGTAGTCCAGCGCAGCTTTTGGCAGGCCACTACGTTCTTTCACACCGAAGGTGGTCTCAGACCAGCCCGGCATGGTTTCGTAGATTGGCTCAATGCCTTCCCAGTCGTCAGCGGCCAGCGGAGTGGTAGTCACTTCGCGACCATCTGGCAGACGGTAGCCCACGCAGATTTTCACTTCTTTCAGGCCGTCCAGTACGTCCAGCTTGGTCAGGCAGAAGCCAGACAGGGAGTTGATCTGCACAGCACGACGCACGGCAACGGCGTCCAGCCAGCCGGTACGACGACGACGACCGGTGGTTGCGCCAAACTCGTTACCCTGCTTGCAGAGGAACTCGCCGGTTTCATCAAACAGCTCGGTCGGGAATGGACCCGCACCCACGCGAGTGGAGTACGCTTTGATGATGCCCAGAACGTAATCCACATAACGTGGGCCCAGGCCGGAGCCGGTTGCCACGCCACCCGCGGTGGTGTTAGAGGACGTTACGTACGGATAGGTACCGTGGTCGATGTCCAGCAGGGTACCCTGCGCACCTTCAAACATGACGAAATCGCCACGCTTGCGCGCCTGGTCCAGCAGATCGGACACATCAACAACCATGCCGGTGAGAATGTCAGCAATCGCCATGACGTCATCCAGCACTTTCTGGTAGTCAACGGCTTCGGCTTTATAGAAATTCACCAGCTGGAAGTTGTGATATTCCATCACTTCTTTCAGTTTTTCAGCGAAGGTCGCTTTGTCGAAGAGGTCGCCCACGCGCAGACCGCGACGAGCCACTTTATCTTCGTATGCCGGGCCGATGCCACGACCGGTAGTGCCGATCGCTTTCGCGCCACGCGCTTTTTCACGCGCCACGTCCAGCGCCACATGATAGTCCAGGATCAGCGGGCAGGCTTCGGAGAGCAGCAGACGCTCACGAACAGGGATACCACGGTCTTCCAGACCTTTCATCTCTTTCATCAGCGCAGCTGGAGACAGCACAACGCCGTTACCGATGATGCTGGTGACGTTTTCGCGAAGAATGCCTGATGGAATAAGATGGAGGACGGTTTTTTCACCGTTGATTACGAGAGTATGGCCTGCGTTGTGACCGCCCTGGTAGCGTACAACATATTTAGCCCGTTCAGTCAGAAGATCGACAATCTTCCCTTTACCTTCGTCACCCCATTGGGTGCCCAGTACGACGACGTTGTTACCCATTTTTTTCAAAATCACCGTTTGCTTAAAAATGGATTCTACCATCGCTTTTTCAGATATACAGCACTTTTTGACCCTAAAATATGCCGATTGCGGTTAGTTTTTGATCAGCCAATCGTTTTCCTCAACATGTAGTAGATAACGATACCGGCAACCACAAGTCCACCACCAAAACGACGCAAAATATTGTCCGGAAGTTGGCTCATGGTCGCGATCATCCGTCGCCATGCGCGTGGATAGAGCATCGGGCCGAGGCCTTCCAGCACCAAAACCAAAGCCAGTGCGAGCCAGATCGTTGAATTCATTTTTCATCCTTATAAAAGAAAACCACCGCTCCGTGAAGAGCGGTGGTTTGAATACTCAAACGAGCCTGAGTTTATCGCGTTGCGTTAGTCGGCGTCTTCATATAACGGAAGAAATCGCTGTCCGGGCTGAGTACCATCACATCCTGGTTGCTCTGGAAGCTATTCTCGTAAGCACGCAGGCTACGGATAAAGGCGTAGAAGTCGGGATCCTGGCTGAAGGCATCGGCAAACAGCTTCGCGGCTTCGGCATCGCCTTCACCACGCAGGATACGGCCCTGACGCTCAGATTCCGCCAGCGTCTTGGTCACTTCGTAGTCCGCTGCGGCACGCAGTTTCTCGGCCTCTTCCTGACCCTGTGAACGGTGACGACGGGCTACCGCTTCACGCTCGGCGCGCATACGGTTGTAGATCGCCTCGGACACCTCCGCTGGCAGGTTGATCTGCTTGATACGCACGTCAACCACTTCGATACCCAGTGCAGCCATACTGTTCGGGTTGATCACCGGTACTTTACCGTTGGTTTCAGCCTGAACGCGTTCAGCCGCTTTGGCAATCGCGTCATCCGCTGCCGGTGTTTCCACTTCGTCTTCGGTACCCGCTGTACCTGAGTTCAACGCATCACGCACTTCCAGTGTCAGACGACCACGGGAGTCGGTCACGATGTCTTTTACATCCAGACGACCAATTTCAGAACGCAGACGGTCAGAGAACTTACGTTTCAGCAGCACTTCTGCCTGAGAAACATCACCACCGCCGGTTGCCAGGAAGTAGCGGCTGAAGTCGCTGATACGCCATTTGATGTAGGAATCAACGATCAGGTCTTTCTTCTCTTTAGTCACGAAACGGTCGGCCTGGTTATCCATGGTCTGGATACGTGCGTCGAGCGTTTTGACTGATTGAATGAAAGGCACCTTGAAGTGCAGACCCGGCTCGTAGATCACCGGACGCTTGTCGCCGTCACGCACGACGCTGCTAAACTGGAACTTGATCCCACGTTCGCCCTCTTTCACCACAAAGATGGAGGTGTAGAGCACGACCAGTGCGATGATGATGATCGCAATAACTGACTTACGCATCCTTATTCCCCCTGACGCTGGTAGTCGTTACGCTGCGCGTTAGCACGGCGTTGGTCCATAATGTCACCATCGTTCGAAGAAGGCGTTGTGTTCGCGCTGGAGCTGCCAGACGAGGCTGGCGGCAGACGCAGCAGGTTGTTGGCTCCGCTGTTGTCTTTTGCTGCCGGTGCAGAACCGCCTTTAAGCATCTGATCCAGCGGCAGGACCATCAGGTTTCCGCCTTTGTTGTCGTTAACCAGCACTTTACGCGTATGGCTCAGCACTTTTTCCATGGTCTCGATATAGAGACGCTCACGGGTAATTTCCGGCGCGGCTTTATATTCCGGCAGGATCTTCGCGAAGCGAGCCACTTCACCCTGTGCTTCCAGGATGGTCTGGGTCTTATACGCGCGCGCTTCTTCCAGAATACGCTGCGCCTGACCGTTTGCACGCGGCTGAACTTCGTTGGTATACGCTTCCGCTTCACGGATGTACTGCTGTTCGTTTTCACGCGCGGCAATCGCATCGTCAAACGCCGCTTTCACCTCTTCCGGCGGACGTGCAGCCTGGAAGTTGACGTCCAGCAGGGTGATACCCATGTTGTACGGACGGATGGTCTCTTCCAGCTCGCGCTGGGTATCGCTACGAATAACGGTACGACCTTCGGTCAGGATACGGTCCATGGTGTATTTACCGATCACGCCACGCAGGGCGCTGTCGGTCGCCTGACGCAGGCTGTCATCCGCGCTGGTCACGCTAAACAGATAACGCTCAGGATCGGTCACGCGGTACTGGACGTTCATCTCAACGCGCACCACGTTTTCGTCAGAGGTCAACATCACGCCAGACGCCGCCAGTTCACGGACGGACTCCACGTTCACTGCGGTCACGTTATCAATGAAGGTCGGTTTCCAGTTCAGGCCCGGCTCAACCAGATGGCTGAACTTACCGAAACGGGTTACCACGCCGCGCTCTGCTTCTTTAATGGTGTAGAACCCGCTGGCTGCCCAGATGATGACTACCGCCGCGGCCACAATGCTTACTACGCGGCCACCCATAGGCGGGCGCGGACTCTGAGTGGAGTTGCCACCCGAGCCAGAACCTTTTCCTCCGCCAAGGCCACCAAGCTTTTTGCTCAGTTTGCGGAAGATATCATCCAGATCCGGCGGCCCCTGCTCGCGACCACCTTTGTTGCCATTTCCCCCAGAGTTGCCGCCTTGATTATTGCTGCTTCCCCACGGGTCGCGGTCTTGTCCGTTATTACCGGGCTGATTCCACGCCATGTATATGCTCCATATTTGTTATGCAAGGGCGAATTTTTCAGGCTTCCCCTTTCTGATCAGACGATATAGTCCGCCAGCGCAGGTTCTTGTTTACAGAGGCGACGCCAGTCAACGATCGGCATACGCACCTGCATCCCCACGCTGCCGTCATCCTCCATCCACTCTTTTTCTATCGCCTGAAGCTGATAAAACCGGCTACGCAGCCTGCCTTCCTGTGGCGGCAGTCGCAGCGTGTGCTGAGCTACCTCACCGGAAAGACGTTCTGTCAAAGCCTGGAAAAGCAGTGGCACACCAATCCCGGCCTGAGCAGATAGCCAGACCCGAATTGGTTTGTTCTCTTCGTCTCGGTCGATACGCGGTTCGAAATCGTCCAGCATATCGATCTTGTTCATCACCAACAGGGTGGGAATTTCGTGGGCGTCAATCTCTTCGAGCACCACATTCACCGCGTCGATGTTTTCCTGCACGCGTACGTCAGCCGCATCAATCACGTGCAGCAGCAGGGTCGCCTGACGCGTCTCCTGCAACGTCGCTTTAAACGCTGCCACCAGATCGTGCGGCAGATGGCGGATAAACCCTACGGTATCCGCCAGTACCGTTTCACCGACGTCTGCGACGTCAATACGGCGCAGCGTAGGGTCCAGGGTCGCAAACAGCTGGTCTGCGGCATACACCTGGGCCTCGGTTATCTGGTTAAACAGGGTGGATTTACCGGCGTTGGTATAGCCCACCAGCGACACCGTTGGGATGTCGGCTTTGGTTCGCGCCCGACGCCCCTGTTCGCGCTGTTTCTCGACACGCTCCAGACGAGAAAGGATCTGGGTTATACGGCCACGCAGCAAACGACGGTCGGTTTCGAGCTGGGTTTCACCCGGGCCACGTAAACCAATCCCGCCTTTTTGTCTTTCAAGGTGTGTCCAGCCACGCACCAGACGCGTCGCCAGATGGCGCAACTGCGCCAGCTCAACCTGCAACTTACCCTCGTGGGTACGCGCACGCTGAGCAAAAATATCTAAGATCAACCCCGTGCGATCGATAACACGACATTCGCAGAGAGCTTCCAGGTTACGTTCCTGAGCCGGAGACAGCGCATGATCAAACAGCACGACTGATGCGCCGGTTGCTTTTACGGCATCCGCAATTTCAACTGCTTTACCTTCACCAACAAAGTACTTCGGGTGCGGCGCTTTACGGCTACCGGTAATCACCTGCATTGCTTCGACACCGGCGGAAGAGACCAGAGATTCAAACTCCTGGAGGTCTTCCATATCTTTGTCTTGCGAAAAATAGATGTGTACCAGCACCGCCTGCTCACCGGCGTCATAACGGTCAAACAAGCGTAAACCTCTCTAAAAAGATCAGCGGGGAACGCAGGATCCCTGGCTCCCCGTGTGGAAAACAGCCCAAAACCTTATTCGGTTTCTTCGCTGTCCTGCGCAGGAGCAGATGAACCCTGCGCGTTGCTGCCATGATGGTAGTTACTGCCAGTGCCGCCGCCAGTGTTATTGCTGTGATGAGATACCGGACGGGACGGAACAACAGTAGAAATCGCGTGCTTATAGACCATCTGGCTGACCGTGTTTTTCAACAGGATCACGAACTGATCGAAAGACTCAATCTGACCTTGCAGCTTAATACCATTCACCAAATAAATAGAAACTGGAACACGCTCCCGACGCAATGCGTTCAGGAACGGATCTTGTAAAGATTGCCCCTTAGCCATTCTATCTTTTCCTTATATGCTTGTTTTGTACTTAGAACCTTGCGATTCTGAAAAATTGCGCACGATACGGCTTAATTGTACACATTCAGTCAGCGATATCACCAATAACCTCAATCACTTCGTTTAACGCCTGTTGTGGTTTTTCACTGTCTAACCAGTGAACACCCTCCCAACCGCGCAACCAGGTGATCTGGCGCTTCGCTAACTGTCTCGTGGCGCAAACACCTCGATAAACCATTTCATCGTATGAAATCTCGCCTTCAAGATACGACCACATCTGGCGGTATCCCACACAACGAATGGAAGGCATGTCCGTATGCAAATCTCCACGGGCAAAAAGCGCCCGCACTTCTGCTTCAAAATCTGAAGCCAACATCTGATGAAAACGCTGCTCAATTCGTTGATGGAGCAGTTCACGGCTCGCCGGGGCGATGGCGAACTGATGCACCTGATACGGCAGAGCGTCTCCTGACGTTTGCGTCAGTTCCGTTAAAGTTTTACCCGAAATGAAAAAAACTTCCAGTGCCCGGGAAAGCCTTTGCGGATCGTTTGGGTGGATCCGCGCTGCGGCAACCGGGTCAATCTCTTCCAGTTGCCTGTGCAAAACGTCCCACCCCTGCTCTGCCGCCTGCCGCTCAATCTCCGCTCTCACTTCCGGATCGGCCGATGGCAGAGGCGATAACCCCTCCAGCAGCGCCTTAAAGTAGAGCATCGTGCCGCCAACTAACAGCGGTATGCGTCCCGCGGCGGTAATCTCGGCCATCTCAGCTAAGGCGTCGCGGCGAAAATCTGCTGCGGAGTAAGCCTGTGCCGGGTCGAGAATATCCAGTAAACGGTGCGGTGCCGCACGCAGTTCGTCTGCGTTGGGCTTCGCCGTGCCGATGTCCATTCCTCGGTAAATGAGGGCTGAATCAACGCTAATCAACTCTACTGGCAAAACTTTACGTAACTCAATGGCTAACGCCGTTTTACCGGAGGCCGTTGGCCCCATTAAAAAAATCGCCTTTGGCAGGCTCGCCTTACTTACATCAGTCATGTTTCAGGGCGGTCATCGCCGTTTTTAAATCAACAGGTTGTAACAAACCACCTGGCGGCGCTTTCACCAGCTGTGGACAGAGGCGTTCCACCTCTGCCAGAACGGTAATCGCCTGCGCCATACTCCACGGCGAATGTTCGCTGGCCAGATGGCGGGCGATCCACTGCGCGGTATCGGCGGCATCAAACGTCGTTTGCTGCGCCAGGTAGCCTATCAGTTCAGGAATCAAGTTTTGTAAATTTTGTTGGCGTAAGGGTAAAGGCACTGCGCGAATTGTCACATGCTGCGCGTCCAGTACGATTTCAATCCCCATTTCGGCAAGAAGCGCCTGGGCACGCTGCAAAACCCCTGTTTCTTCATGGTTTATTTTTAACCGGACCGGGATCAGTAACGGCTGAGCGCAGGCGGCGTTTTCCCCTGGCGTCAATTGCGCCTGTTTAAGCCAGCGTTCCGCTACCGGCAACGCCAGCAGCATCAATTTCCCCTCGCGTTCAAGCAGTGCCATGTCCGGGGCGACAATCGTCAATACCCGGCCAAAACTCTGGCTATGTCCGTCAAGGGAAGACGGCGATACCTCAATATGTTCTTTCCGTTCCACGGCTGGGGTGTCCAGCAATTTACGGTATAACGCACCTTGCTGCTTTTGATACCCCGGCTGGGCATTCGGGTAGTTGGCGCCCGTCGGGCGCGGTGCGCTTCCCGCTGACGAAAAACGCGGAGCCACTGGTTCGCGCGCGGCTGCGGGTTCAGCGAAATGGTTACGTCCGGCCGCCACGCGATTTTCTGGCAGCGATCGCGGTGCAGGAACGTCGTTTTCCAGCGGCAGCGTTGGCTCAGCCTGCTTCTGCAAAACGCTAACGACGCCCTGATAGATAAAATCATGCACCAGACGCGACTGGTGGAAACGCACCTCGTGCTTGGCGGGGTGCACGTTAACGTCAACCTGATGCGGGTCGATCTCCAGATAAAGCACAAAGGCGGGCTGTTGATCGGTGCCGAGCTTATCTTCACAGGCCTGGCGAATGGCGTGGTTAATCAGACGGTCGCGCATCATGCGACCGTTGACGTAGCAGTACTGAATCTCAGCAAACGCGGCGCTACTGGCGTTCGGATCGGCAACCCAGCCGCGCAGGGCCAAATCGCCATGCTGCCACTCAATGGCCAGCGCTTTTTCCAGGAACGGCGTGCCGCAGATGGCGCCCAGCCGACGCTCCTTTTGCCCGCCTTCCGCCACTGCCCGGTACTGACGCATCACCTTACCGTTATGACTGAGGTTAAGAGTGACATCAAAGCGTGCCAGCGCGATGCGGCGGATGATCTCGTCGATATGTCCGAATTCGGTCTTCTCGGTTCGCATAAACTTGCGCCGGGCGGGCGTGTTATAGAAAAGATCCAGCACTTCAAGCGTGGTGCCTACCGGGTGCGCCGCTGGTTTAACCGTGACGTCCATATCGCGCCCTTCGGCGTAGGCCTGCCAGGCTTCCTGCTGGTCGGCCGTGCGGGAGGTCAACGTTAAGCGGGAAACGGAGCTGATACTGGCCAGCGCTTCGCCGCGAAAACCCAGGCTGATAATCGCTTCCAGATCGTCAAGTGACGCAATTTTACTGGTGGCATGACGCGCCAGCGCCAGCGCCAGCTCGTCCTTTTTGATGCCACAGCCGTTATCACGAATGCGGATAAGCTTTGCGCCCCCGCGTTCAATATCGATATCAATGCGGGTCGCCCCTGCATCGAGGCTGTTTTCCACCAGCTCTTTTACCACCGATGCAGGGCGTTCCACCACCTCACCGGCGGCGATTTGGTTCGCGAGCTGCGGCGGTAGAACCTGAATCGGCATGAACTCTCCTTAATTAGTCGCGGTCATCTCACCCGGCAGCGCGGCGCTTGCCGTCTGGGCTGCCCCGCCCTGCGGCGCAGACTGAAGCGGATGCGCGTCAAAGTATTTACGCAGACCGTTATAAATCGCTTCAGCAATTTGCTGCTGATAGCTGTCGCTTCCCAGTAAACGCTCTTCACCGTGATTACTGATAAAACCCGTCTCTACCAGAATCGACGGAATATCCGGTGAACGCAGGACACCGAGGCTCGCATGTTCCGGACGACGCTTATGCAGCGATCCGACGCTTTGCAGCTGGTTGAGTACGTTAGTGGCGACATCATACCCGACGCGCTGAGAATGACCGAACTGTAAATCCAGCACCGCCTGGCTGAGATACGGATCGGCCTGGCTGTTTGCCAGCACATCGCCTGCCCCGCCTAACAGTTCAGACTGCTTCTCGTGCTCTTCAAGCCAGTTCGCCATTTCACTGTTGGCACGACGGTTCGACAGCACCCATACCGACGCGCCGGTGGCGTTACGGTTCGGCGCAGCATCCGCGTGAATCGACACCAGGAAGTTGGCGTTTTGCTTACGCGCCACATCCGAGCGTCCCATCACTGAAATAAAGTAATCTCCGTCGCGGGTCATGACCCCTTTGAACATCGGATCGTCATTCAGAAGCGCACGCAGCTTACGGGCAATGGCGATAGTGACGTTTTTCTCCCGCGTGCCGCCCGGGCCAATCGCGCCAGGATCTTGCCCGCCGTGTCCGGCGTCGATGGCGATAATCACTTTGTCGCCACTGACCGGCGTTCGCCGCGCGCTGACCGCCGGACGCGTCACCGTGTTGCTGCTGGTCACGGCGGTAAGTCGGTCATTTTGTGATTTAAACGGATTACGGGCTGGCTCAGACGGCCTTGGGGTATAAACCGGCGCTTCTACGCGTTTTGCTACCACAGGTGCAGGCGGTGGCGGCGGCGGAACATCAGCATTAATGGTAAAAACCACCGTATAACTGGCGCCGTTTTGCTGCTTAACCGCCTTCGTTTTGCCCTTTTCGGTGAGATCGACCACCAGACGCAGAGACTGCGCATCCTTCGGCGTCCCCGAACGGATGCTTTTCACCAGATTGTTGCCGCTGAACTGGAGCGGCAGCCCCTGGATCACCCCGGACTGTTTAATATCGAGCGCCACGCTGCGGCTGTCGATTTGTGAGAAAGCATATTCAGGATCGCCCATAAAGCTGAAGGTAATGCGGGCCTGGCTATCGCCATTCGACACCTGAATATCCGAGAGGCTGGCCGCACCGGCCTGCGCGCACAGCAGAACCGTGGCTGCCAAAATCCAACCTTTAACGCGATTAATCATCCCGTTATCCCTACGCTCAACCGGCTAAACGCGCCAGTAAGGAACAGCCTGATGAGGAAACCGCACTGATGCGCGCCTCACGCCCTTGTGCCTGATAATCCAAGTGAATTTCGACATCCGGGTCAGGCAGCACACCCGCACCTTGTTGCGGCCACTCCACCAGGCAAATGGCGTCGTTGGCAAAGTAATCGCGGATCCCCATAAATTCCAGCTCCTCAGGATCCGCAAGACGATATAAATCAAAGTGGTACACCATGATATTTTCAAGCGTGTACGGTTCTACTAGCGTATAAGTCGGGCTTTTTACGTTCCCGTTATGGCCTAACGCCTGCAAAAAACCACGGCTGAAGGTTGTTTTACCCGCGCCTAAATCACCATACAGATAAATGACGGTCGCCCCCTGACAGGCCTGCGCCACGCGCTTGCCGAGATCTAAAGTGGCTTGTTCATCAGGTAAAGGAATCGCTCGATTAGTCATTTTCTACGTCAATCACATCCGGGTTAACAACACGCCGCAGCGTGCAAAAAAGATCGGTGGCCAGCATACCGCGCGTTCCGTAACGAGCAGCCAGCCTGTCAGCCGCCGCACCGTGGGCCACGCAGCCAGCACAGGCTGCATCATAAAGGGGAAGTTTCTGTCCGAGCAATGCGCCAATGATGCCAGAGAGCACATCACCCATGCCGCCGCTCGCCATGCCTGCATTACCGGCATCAACGATGCCCATCGCATCATCGCTGGCAATAACGGTCCCCGCCCCTTTCAAAACGACAACACCTCCGTAACGTTTTACCAGACGTTGGGCTGAAAGTAAGCGATCGCTTTCAATTTCTGCCACGCTACAGTTAAGCAGCCGTGCGGCTTCGCCGGGGTGTGGCGTCAGAATGCGATTGTGACGCTTATCCGGGTTTATTGCCAGAAGGTTAAGCGCGTCGGCATCCCAGAGCATCGGCTTACGAAAATTCTCGGCCTTTTGCAGGGCCTGTTTACCCCACTCCTGCTGACCCAGGCCCGGACCAATGACTACCACGTCCGCCCACTCAAGACCCTCTTCAATCGCCTGTGGGGCAAGCTCGTGGACCATCAGCTCCGGCCGCGCGGTAATAATCGGCGGAATGTTTTCGCTGCGGGTCAGCACGCGTACTAATCCGGCACCGCTGCGCAACGCGGCCTCTCCTGTCATGCGAATCGCACCTGCCGTGCCATGATCGCCACCGATAATCAGCAGCCGGCCATGATCACCCTTATGGGATGTGGGGCGGCGCGGAGGCAGCCACTGAGCAAGCAGGGAGGCATCAAAGCGGGTGATGTGGGTATCCTGTCCAGCCAGCCAGTTTTCCAGCCCCAGTGCGTTGTGATGTAACGTCCCCACGACATCCCGCGCTTTACCGGTAAGCAAACCCGGCTTCAGGGCGATAAAGGTCACGGTGTGCGCAGCCTCAATCGACACGCCCGGCGTCGCGCCGGTTTGCGCCATCAGGCCGGAGGGAATATCCAGCGCCACCACCGGGGCGGGGTGCGCATTAGCGTGGGTAATCAGCGCGGCGACGTCATCGCGAGGCGCGCGCATCAGCCCCGTCCCCAGCAGACCATCAACAATCACGTCGACATCCTCGGGCCAGATAATATCAGGCGCATGAATAATGCCCCCCGCATTCAGCCAGGCCTCTCTCGCCATGCCAGCCTCTTCCGGTAGCGGCTTGTCGCTCTCCAGCGCCAGCAGGGTAACGCGCAGCCCCGCCGCCACCGCAAGACGAGCCACCACATAGCCATCGCCACCGTTATTGCCGTGCCCGCACAGAATCAGGTAGTGCGAGGCATCCGGATAAGCCGTGCGCGCCACGTTAAACGCCGCCTCGCCCGCGCGCTGCATCAGTTCATAAAGGGTAACGCCGAGGCTGTCTGCGGCCTCTTTTTCGGCCCGACGGAGGTCATCCGCATGCCAGATGGAATGTGGTATACTTGCGGGGTTTTTCTTCACAGTATGGTCCGTCATGTCACAGCCCCTCGATCTCAATGAATTAGCGCAGAAAATAAAACAGTGGGGTGCTGAACTGGGCTTCCAGAAGGTCGGTATTACCGATACCGACCTCTCTGCCAGCGAGCCTAAGCTACAGGCATGGCTGGATAAACAATACCACGGCGAGATGGAGTGGATGGCGCGCCACGGTATGATGCGTGCCCGCCCCCACGAGCTGTTGCCGGGTACGCTGCGCGTCATTAGCGTACGCATGAACTATCTGCCCGCTAACGCGGCCTTTGCGCGCACGCTAAAAAATCCTTCGCTGGGTTACGTCAGCCGATACGCTCTGGGACGTGATTACCATAAACTTCTGCGCAACCGTCTAAAAAAGCTCGGGGAAACCATTCAGCAGCACTGTGTTTCGCTGAATTTTAGACCCTTTGTCGATTCTGCGCCTATTCTTGAGCGCCCGATCGCCGAAAAAGCCGGGCTTGGCTGGACAGGTAAGCACTCACTTATCTTAAGCCGCGACGCGGGCTCATTCTTTTTCCTGGGTGAATTGTTGATTGATTTACCCCTGCCGGTAGACGGTCCGGTGGAAGAAGGGTGTGGCCGCTGCGTGGCCTGTATGACCATCTGCCCAACGGGCGCTATCGTTGAACCCTATACCGTTGATGCGCGCCGCTGTATCTCTTATCTCACCATCGAGCTGGAAGGTGCTATTCCAGAGGAATTTCGTCCGCTTATTGGCAACCGCATCTACGGCTGTGATGACTGCCAGCTGATTTGTCCGTGGAACCGCTATTCACAGTTGACAGACGAAGAAGACTTCAGTCCCCGCAAGGCGTTACATGCCCCGCAGCTGATCGAACTGTTCGCCTGGAGCGAAGCCTGGTTCCTGAAGGTGACGGAAGGTTCCGCCATACGTCGTATCGGCCACCTGCGCTGGCTGCGTAATGTGGCCGTTGCGCTGGGTAATGCCCCATGGGATGAAGCCAATCTTCAGGCGCTCGAAAGCCGCAGAGGTGAGCACCCACTTCTTGATGAGCACATAGAATGGGCGATTGCGCAGCAAATTGAGAAGCGAAATGCCGGCGTGGTTGAAGTGCAGTTACCGAAGAAACAGCGCCTGGTCAGGGTGATTGAAAAAGGGCTGCCACGGGATGTGTGATATATTCACAGGCTGTGAATAAAAATAAGAATTCAGGCGCAATAAGGTTTAGCAAACAGGTCAAGTGATCTCAATAACATTTTGAAATCAAATTTTCTTCATAGATTACAGTTACTTACGAAGATATTATTCACCCTGCTAACATTTTGCACAACTGGGATTTATCACAGTTTCTGTGGATAACTCTGTTTACAAGAGTGTTTCAGATACAATAGAAAACGTCCCCAACGAAGCATTTCGCTGTGGATAATTTAGGAAAGAAGAAGAATTTGGAGCGGGAAACGAGACTCGAACTCGCGACCCCGACCTTGGCAAGGTCGTGCTCTACCAACTGAGCTATTCCCGCTTGGGTATTCTGGTGCTGTGCGTATCTTGCGATACTTTCAAATTTTGGAGCGGGAAACGAGACTCGAACTCGCGACCCCGACCTTGGCAAGGTCGTGCTCTACCAACTGAGCTATTCCCGCTTGGGTATTCTGGTGCTGTGCGTATCTTGCGATACTTTCAAATTTTGGAGCGGGAAACGAGACTCGAACTCGCGACCCCGACCTTGGCAAGGTCGTGCTCTACCAACTGAGCTATTCCCGCAAATCTGTACTGCTTTTGTTGCTGTCGTAACGTGTAATTCTCTGTCGTTACGGGAGGCGCATTATACGAGAAATCCGTTTAGCTGCAACCCCCCTCAAAGCGATTTTTTTGAAATTAAGTTCAAGTGCTTATTTAATCGGCAAGCTGAACAATTTAGCGACAAAAACCCGGCCACGCAAGGCGCCGGATCGCAAAATTAAAGCTTAATAAAGTTTTCGCGATAGTACGCCAGCTCCGCAACAGACTCACGGATGTCGTCCATTGCCTGGTGCGTCCCCTGCTTTGTGAAGCCGTCGAGAATTTCCGGTTTCCAGCGGCGGGCCAGCTCTTTTAAGGTGCTCACATCCAGATAGCGGTAGTGGAAGTAGGACTCCAGCTCCGGCATGTACTTAAACAGGAAACGACGATCCTGCCCAATGCTGTTGCCACAGATAGGCGATTTTCCTGCCGGCACCCACTGCTTCAGAAACTCAAGCGTCGCCAGCTCCGCTTCGCGGTCGCCCAGAGTGCTGGCCTTCACGCGTTCCACCAGCCCGCTGCCAGTATGGGTACGCACGTTCCACTCATCCATCAGCGCAAGCTGGTCATCGGACTGGTGCACGGCAATCGTTGGGCCTTCCGCCAGAATATTGAGGTTGGCATCGGTGACCAGTGTGGCGATCTCAATAATGCGATCGCGCTCGGGATCCAGGCCGGTCATCTCCAGATCGATCCAAATCAGGTTGTTTTCGTCCGCGCTCATGTTATTTTCCACCCTTCTCGCTTAACCGGCAGTAGCAGGTTAACTAGTATTAATTAGAGTGTATCATAGAGGTTTTGCCCGCTATGGGCGACCAGGAGCCAGCGCGATTGAGTAAAAATAAACTCTCCAAAGGGCAGCAGCGCCGCGTGAATGCAAATCACCAGCGCCGTCTTAAAACCACTACGGAGAAGCCCGATTACGACGACAACCTGTTTGGCGAAGCGACGGAAGGCGTGGTGATTAGCCGCTTCGGTATGCATGCCGATGTCGAGTCTGCCGACGGGGACATCCACCGTTGCAATATCCGTCGCACCATCCGTTCCCTGGTGACCGGTGACCGCGTGGTCTGGCGTCCAGGCAAAGCGGCTGCGGAAGGGGTAACGGTTAAAGGTATCGTTGAAGCCGTACATGAACGCACGTCGGTTCTGACCCGTCCTGATTTCTACGACGGCGTAAAGCCCATTGCCGCCAATATCAACCAGATCGTGATCGTTTCAGCGATTTTACCCGAACTTTCGCTCAACATTATTGACCGTTACCTGGTGGCCTGCGAAACGCTACAGGTTGAGCCGCTCATCGTGCTGAATAAAATCGATCTGCTGGATGACGAGGCCATGGCCTTTGTGAATGAGCAGATGGATATCTATCGCAATATTGGTTATCGCGTTTTGATGGTTTCCAGCCGCACCAAAGATGGCCTGAAGCCGTTAGAAGATGCGCTGACCGACCGCATCAGTATCTTTGCAGGGCAGTCTGGCGTGGGTAAATCGAGCCTGCTTAACAACCTGCTCGGCCTTCAGCAAGAAATCCTGACCAACGATGTGTCGGACGTCTCCGGGCTGGGCCAGCACACTACCACCGCCTCACGTCTCTATCACTTCCCGCACGGCGGCGATGTGATTGACTCCCCGGGTGTGCGTGAATTTGGTCTCTGGCATCTTGAGCCGGAACAAATCTTTAACGGATTTGTCGAATTCCATGACTATATAGGCGCTTGCAAATACCGCGACTGTAAACATGACAACGATCCGGGCTGCGCCATCCGCGAAGCGGTGGAGAACGGTGAAATAGCGGAAACCCGTTTCGAAAATTACCATCGTATTCTCGAAAGCATGGACCAGGTAAAAACGCGTAAAAACTTTTCTGATTCTGATAACTGACAACTAAGCTAAGCGTCGCTAAAATCGTCCCCTTTTTTCAGGTTCCGGCAGCGTACTGCCGGATCAGGAACGACAAAACAATGGCCTGGAGGCTACCTTGTTAAACTCATTTAAACTTTCGCTTCAATACATTCTGCCTAAACTGTGGCTCACTCGCCTGGCGGGCTGGGGCGCGAGCAAACGAGCGGGCTGGCTGACCAAACTGGTCATCGACCTGTTCGTGAAATACTACAAGGTCGACATGAAAGAAGCGCAGAAGCCGGATACGGCAAGCTACCGCACCTTCAACGAATTTTTTGTGCGTCCGCTGCGCGACGAAGTGCGCCCGCTGAATACCGACCCGAACGTGCTGGTGATGCCTGCTGACGGCGTGATCAGCCAGCTGGGTAAAATTGAAGACGACAAAATTTTGCAGGCGAAAGGCCATAACTACAGCCTGGAAGCGCTGCTGGCCGGTAACTACATAATGGCGGATCTGTTCCGCAACGGGACTTTCGCGACCACCTATCTCTCCCCACGCGACTACCACCGCGTTCATATGCCGTGTAACGGCATCCTGCGCGAGATGATCTACGTGCCGGGGGATCTGTTCTCTGTAAACCACCTGACGGCGCAAAACGTCCCTAACCTGTTTGCCCGTAACGAGCGCGTCATCTGCCTGTTTGATACTGAATTTGGCCCAATGGCGCAGATTCTGGTAGGTGCTACCATTGTGGGCAGCATCGAAACCGTCTGGGCGGGCACCATTACGCCGCCACGCGAAGGCGTGATCAAGCGCTGGACCTGGCCTGCCGGGGAAGAAGAAGGTTCTGTGGCCCTGCTGAAAGGTCAGGAGATGGGCCGCTTCAAGCTGGGCTCAACGGTAATCAACCTGTTCGCACCGGGCAAAGTTAACCTTGTCGACGAGCTGGAAAGCCTGTCCGTGACCAAACTCGGCCAGCCTCTGGCAGTATCGACGGAGGTCTTTGCAACGCCAGACGTTGCGCCAGCCCCGTTGCCGGAAGAAGAGATCAAAGCCGAGCACGATGCCAGCCCGCTGGTTGACGACAAAAAAGACGAAGGTTAACAACAGAAGGATCGCTGACGTGCGCCCGATTATCGTATTACTGATGGCCTGGTGCCTCAGCATGGGGGCGTACGCAGCGACGGCCCCCGACGCCAAACAGATAACCCAGGAGCTGGAGCAGGCAAAAGCGGCGAAACCCGCTCAGCCGGAGGCCGTTGAGTCGCTCCAGTCTGCACTGAACGCACTTGAGGAACGAAAGGGTTCTCTTGAGCGCGCCCAGCAATATCAGCAGGTTATCGACAACTTCCCCAAACTCTCTCAGACCCTGCGCTCGCAGTTAAACAGCCTGCGTGATGAACCACGCCAGGTACCCGCAGGGATGACGTCCGAGGCGCTGAATCAGGAGATCCTGCAAGTCAGCAGCCAGCTGCTGGAAAAAAGCCGTCTGGCACAGCAGGAGCAGGAACGGGCGCGTGAAATTGCCGACTCTCTCAGTCAGCTTCCACAGCAGCAAACCGATGCCCGCCGTCAGTTAAATGAGGTGGAACGCCGCATTGGGACGCAGACCGGCAACACCCCGCAGAATCAGGCCCAAAATCTTGGGCTACAGGCGGAATCCGCCAGACTTAAAGCACTGGTTGATGAACTGGAGCTGGCACAGCTTTCTGCTAACAACCGCCAGGAGCTGTCGCGGATGCGTTCGGAACTGGCGCAGAAGCAGAGCGAACAGCTGGATGCGTATCTCCAGGCGCTGAGAAATCAACTCAACAGCCAGCGTCAGCGTGAAGCTGAACGTGCGCTGGAAAGCACCGAGTTGTTGGCCGAAAACAGCGCTAACCTGCCCGACAGCATCGTCGCCCAGTTTAAGGTTAACCGCGAGCTTTCTGCCGCGCTGAATCAGCAGGCGCAGCGCATGGATTTGGTGGCCTCGCAGCAGCGTCAGGCCACTAATCAAACCCTCCAGGTTCGTCAGGCTCTCAACACGCTGCGTGAACAGTCCCAGTGGCTTGGCTCGTCTAACCTGTTGGGCGAAGCGTTACGCGCGCAGGTGGCTCGTCTGCCAGAGATGCCAAAACCGCAGCAGCTTGATACGGAGATGGCGCAGCTGCGCGTTCAGCGTCTTCATTATGAAGACCTTCTTAATAAGCAGCCGCAAATCCGCCAGATCCGTCAGGCTGACGGACAGCCGCTCACCGGCGAGCAAAGCCGTATTCTGGAAGCGCAGCTGCGCACCCAACGCGAACTGCTCAATTCCCTGTTGCAGGGGGGCGATACGCTGATCCTCGAACTCACCAAGCTGAAAGTCTCAAACAGCCAGCTGGAGGACGCGCTGAAAGAGGTCAACGAAGCCACGCACCGTTACCTGTTCTGGACATCCGACGTGCGGCCGATGACCTTCGCCTGGCCGATCGAGATCGTGCAGGATCTGCGCCGCCTCATTTCGCTGGACACCTTCAGCCAGCTGGGTCTCGCCAGCGTGATGATGCTCACCAGTAAGGAGACCATCTTCCCGCTGCTGGGGGCACTGATTCTGGTGGGTTTCAGTATTTATTCCCGTCGCCACTTCACCCGTTTCCTTGAGCGCTCCAGCGCCCGGGTGGGGAAAGTGACACAGGATCACTTCTGGCTGACGCTGCGTACAGTGTTCTGGTCAATTCTGGTCGCGTCTCCGCTGCCGGTGCTGTGGATGACGCTCGGATACGGCCTGCGTGAAGCCTGGCCCTATCCGCTTGCCGTCGCAATTGGCGATGGCGTGACCGCCACCGTTCCGCTGCTGTGGGTGGTGATGATTTGCGCCACGTTTGCGCGGCCAAATGGTCTGTTCATCGCTCACTTTGGCTGGCCGCGTAATCGCGTGGCGCGGGCGATGCGCTATTACCTGATGAGCATCGGGCTGATTGTGCCGCTGATTATGGCGCTGATCATGTTCGATAATCTCAATGACCGGGAGTTCTCCGGCTCGCTGGGACGTCTGTGCTTTATGCTGATCTGCGGGGCATTAGCGGTAGTGACGCTCAGCCTGAAGCGCGCCGGGATCCCGCTTTATCTCGACAAGTCCGGCAGTGGCGATAACATGTTTAACCGTCTGCTGTGGAACCTGCTGCTTAGCGCGCCGCTGGCGGCGATGCTGGCGGCGGCTGTCGGTTATCTCGCCACATCGCAGGCGCTGCTCGCACGACTGGAAACGTCAGTAGCTATCTGGTTCCTGCTGCTGGTGGTCTACCATGTTATTCGCCGCGGCATGCTGATCCAGCGTCGTCGTCTGGCGTTTGACCGTGCCAAACATCGTCGCGCAGAAATACTGGCTCAGCGCGCGCGGGGTGAGGAAGAGCCGAACCACGTCAACAGCACCGAAGGGACTTCAGACGCCGATGACGTCGAACTGGATCTCGATGCGATCAGTACCCAGTCCCTGCGGCTGGTACGCTCAATTCTGATGCTGGTTGCCCTGCTGTCGGTGATCTTCCTGTGGTCGGAAATCCACTCTGCGTTTGGCTTCCTGGAGAACATCTCTTTGTGGGATGTGACGTCGACGGTGCAGGGGGTCGAAAGCCTGGAGCCCATCACCTTAGGGGCCGTGCTGATTGCGATTCTGGTACTCATTATCACCACGCAGCTGATCCGTAACTTCCCTGCCCTGCTGGAGCTGGCGCTGTTGCAGCATCTGGATTTAACCCCCGGCACAGGCTATGCGATCACCACCATTACCAAGTATTTAATCATGCTGTTTGGTGGGCTGGTTGGCTTCTCGATGATTGGTATCGAATGGTCAAAACTGCAATGGCTGGTTGCCGCCCTGACCGTAGGCCTGGGCTTTGGTTTACAGGAGATCTTTGCCAACTTCGTCTCGGGTCTGATCATTCTGTTTGAAAAGCCGATTCGAATTGGCGATACGGTGACCATCCGCGATCTGACCGGCAGCGTCACCAGGATCAACACCCGCGCCACCACCATCAGCGACTGGGACCGTAAAGAGATCATCGTCCCGAACAAAGCGTTTATCACCGAGCAGTTTATCAACTGGTCGCTGTCTGACTCCGTCACGCGTGTGGTGCTGACCGTACCCGCTCCGTCGGATGCCAACAGCGAAGAGGTGACGCAGATCCTGTATACGGCTGCTGAACGCTGTTCGCTGGTAATCGACAACCCGCCGCCGGAAGTCTTCCTGGTTGATTTGCAGCAGGGGATCCAGATTTTCGAGCTGCGTATCTACGCCGCCGAGATGGGACACCGTATGCCGCTGCGCCATGAGATCCACCAGCTGATCCTGGCTGGCTTCCGCGAGCACGGAATTGATATGCCGTTCCCACCTTTCCAGATGCGTCTGGAAACGCTGGACGGACGTAAGACGGGAAGAACGTTGACGTCTGCGGCGCGTTCGCGCCCGGCGGGAAGTTTATAATCCATTTCCCCCTCCCTTCCGGGAGGGGTTTTTTCATCCGCTATGCCACTTCTGCCACGCAGGTCATCATGCGGCGGCGGTAGTTCTCATAAATCCCCATTGCCAGCAGCGAGAAGAAGATCGGTCCGCCAACCATCCACAGCGTGCTGCTCCAGTCATTTGCCTCAACCACGGGCTGAATGACGGTAAAGATGTTGGCGAACGCGACGACCAGCACCACAACAGTGGTCGCCAGCAGCGTCGCCACGCGGGTTTTGAAGATCACAAACGGTCGCTCCAGATCCCGCTTCGCCTTAAAGAACGGGAACGCCAGCGCCAGGAATAGGTACGGAAGCGTCATCGATACGTTTGCCATCAGGGTCAGCTTGTTATAGAACGCCGACGCGGTATCGCCGCCAAAGGACACCAGCAGAATGAACACGCACACCAGCAGGCACTGCATCCACATCGCGTTGGCAGGCATACCGGCAGCATTCAGCTGCGTCATACGTGCGGGCCACAGCGCCTTTGGCGTCCCCTGAATAATCGCTTTCAGCGGCGAGTAGATCAGCGTGAAGAACGCGCCAGTATAGGCGAGGAACATCGACAAACCGGTAATCCGCGCAAACCAGATCCCCAGGGTGGCCGACGTTTCCGGCGCGAGATCCATGGCGTTGCCCAGCGTCACCCCCAGGCTTTTCATCAACACGTAGGTAATGTTGCCGAGGTTGGTGGTGTTATTGCTCAGTACCTGCTGCCAGTTGGTGCTGACGCCCCAGAGGAAAATCGCCAGCGAGTAGCCAATGGAAATGACGATGGCGGCAAAGATAATGCCTTTGGCAAAGTTCTTTTCCGGGTTTTCGGTTTTATCGACCAGCCCGCCCACGGCTTCAATTCCACCGTAAGCAAAGATGGCAAACACCACGAAGGAGAGCATGGCCAGCCCGGACTGGTAACCCGGATTAGGCGATGAAACGAAGTTGACTTCCTGTGCGAAATGCCCGCCGTTCAGGCACAGAATAGCGATACTGACCAGCAGCAGCACCAGGTTCAGGCACATCACGGAAATTCCGCCAACGGCAGTGATACGGGCAATTTTGTTGATGCCTTTCGAGGCCACCCGCGTGACAACCACCATCCAGCACACCGCCAGAATACCGACCACCTGTGTGGAACTCAGCCCCGCCAGAGACCAGACCTGCGTTTTATCCGCACCGAAGAGAAACGTTGAGAACGGCACCCAGACCTTGGCCGCCGTACTGACCATCCAGACGACATAGGATGAAAACCACATGAACGTACCGATAAACGCATAACGCGGACCGACGCTGTTGTTCATCCACGAATAGATGCCGCCTTCTTCTTTCCTGTACGCCGACCCCATCTCCGCCATCATTAGCGCAAACGGAATAAAGAAGAACAGCGCGGAAACGATATAAAACGGCGTCGCGCTGTAGCCCATCAGA
Organism: Enterobacter cloacae complex sp. SYL003; assembly: GCF_049236925.1. Lineage (NCBI taxonomy): Bacteria > Pseudomonadati > Pseudomonadota > Gammaproteobacteria > Enterobacterales > Enterobacteriaceae > Enterobacter > Enterobacter cloacae complex sp. SYL003. Next base: position 126,933 of record NZ_JBMKJK010000014.1, read on the forward strand.
TAAAACGCGGACGGGCTATTGGCAAAGCCAAAAACTGACGTAAAAATCATCAGGATGAGCCCGGTAAGGGTCATTTTTTTGAGTGAGTGAGACATATAACCATCCGAAACGGAATTAAACTGCGCGGATGGTAGCAGATGACCAGACAAATATTGTGGCTATCCGAGTCAAATTAAGAAAAAGACCCGTGCATAGAGAAGATAGTAGTTTTTAATGTGGCAGAGTTAAATGACCGAGTAGACCGGGTAAGCGACAGCGCCACCCGGCAATTCTTTATGCGCGATCGACCGTAAAGGCAATCACATCGCCCAGTTGTTCTGCGCCCAGCGCCAGCATGACCAGGCGATCCACACCCAGCGCCACGCCGGAGCAGTCCGGCAGACCGGCTTTAAGCGCTTCCAGCAGGTTGGTGTCAATCGGCTGCTGCGGCAGACCGCGCGCGTTGCGCTTGCGGTTATCCTGCTCGAAACGCTGTTGCTGTTCGCGCGCGTCGGTCAGCTCATGGAAACCGTTCGCCAGCTCGATGCCTTTAAAGTACACCTCAAAGCGCTCCGCCACGCGGTGATCTTCGGTGCTGATCTGCGCCAGTGAAGCCTGGCTGGCCGGGAAGTGATAGACAAACGTCGGACGATCTTTGCCAATCTGCGGTTCAACACCAAAGGTGAACAGCAGTTGCAGCAGCGTGTCGCGATCCTCTTCGTTATCCGCCACGTTGCTCAGATCCAGTTTTGCCGCCACTTCACGCAGCTGTGTTTTATCAGCCGACAGCGGATCAATTTCCAGATGACGCTGGAAGGCCTGCTGATAGGAGAGCGTTTCAGCTTCCGCGCAATCCAGCACCTGTTGGAGCAGATCGTCGACTTCGTTCATCAGACGATACATGTCGTAGTGCGGGCGGTACCACTCCAGCATAGTGAATTCCGGATTATGGTGTCGGCCCATCTCTTCATTACGGAAGCTACGGCACAGCTGATAGACCGGACCACACCCGGCCGCCAGCAGACGCTTCATATGGTATTCCGGGCTGGTCATCAGATACAGATTCATGCCCTGAGAGTGGCCTGGGCCAACAAAACGGGTTTCAAACGGGACCAGATGAATATCCGTGACCGTCGCCTGACTCATGCACGGCGTTTCCACCTCCAGGACGCCGCGATCCGCAAAGAAGCGGCGGATCTCCGCCATAATTGCTGCGCGCTTTAGCAGGTTTGGAATGGATGCGCTCGGCTGCCAGGTGGCCGTTTCGCTCATGAGTTATTTCTCCGTTTTCAGACAAGGGCACGAAGTCTACTCGCAAGCCGGGGCAGAGACAAATTTTGCACAGTAAAAGCTCCTTTTCATTGCACAGAGAAATACTGTGACGCCATTCATTAATCACGATGATAAATCACCGCACAGAACAGCAAAAAAATCGAACACGTCAAATTTCCCTCACTTCTACGCGGTTATACTGTTTTACCCATAAAGGAGCAGTGGAATCGCTTCCGCAATCGTCCGTTCGGGCAGGTGAACGTCCTTTAGCTCATCACGTTGCGGGAAAACCAAAATCTGGAGGAATGTCGTGCAAACTTTTCAAGCCGATCTTGCCGTAATAGGCGCTGGCGGGGCTGGATTACGCGCTGCAATTGCTGCGGCACAAGCCAATCCGAACGCCAAAATCGCATTGATTTCAAAAGTCTATCCGATGCGCAGCCACACGGTAGCCGCAGAGGGAGGATCCGCCGCCGTCGCGCAGGATCATGACAGCTTCGAATACCATTTCCACGACACGGTTGCAGGGGGCGACTGGCTTTGCGAACAGGATGTCGTTGATTACTTCGTGCACCATTGCCCAACGGAAATGACCCAGCTGGAACAGTGGGGATGTCCATGGAGCCGCCGTCCGGACGGGAGCGTCAACGTCCGCCGCTTCGGTGGCATGAAGATCGAACGCACCTGGTTTGCTGCCGATAAGACCGGCTTCCACATGCTGCACACCCTGTTCCAGACCTCCCTCCAGTTCCCACAAATCCAGCGCTTTGACGAACATTTCGTTCTCGACATTCTGGTCGACGACGGTCATGCGCACGGACTGGTAGCAATGAACATGATGGAAGGCACGCTCGTCCAGATCCGCGCTAAGGCGGTGGTGATGGCAACGGGCGGTGCGGGCCGCGTATACCGCTACAACACCAACGGCGGCATCGTCACCGGTGACGGTATGGGCATGGCGCTCAGCCACGGCGTCCCGCTGCGTGATATGGAGTTCGTCCAGTATCACCCAACCGGCCTGCCGGGCTCCGGTATTCTGATGACGGAAGGCTGCCGCGGCGAAGGCGGTATTCTGGTCAACAAAAACGGCTATCGCTATTTGCAGGATTACGGCATGGGTCCGGAAACCCCGCTTGGCGAGCCGAAAAACAAATACATGGAACTCGGCCCACGCGACAAAGTCTCTCAGGCTTTCTGGCACGAGTGGCGCAAAGGCAATACCATCTCAACGCCGCGCGGCGACGTGGTACATCTCGACCTGCGTCATCTCGGCGAGAAGAAACTGCTGGAGCGTCTGCCGTTTATCTGCGAGCTGGCGAAAGCCTATGTGGGCGTCGACCCGGTGAAAGAGCCGATCCCGGTGCGTCCAACCGCGCACTACACCATGGGCGGTATCGAAACCGACCAGCAGTGCGAAACCCGCATCAAAGGGCTGTTTGCGGTGGGTGAGTGTTCCTCCGTCGGTCTGCACGGCGCAAACCGTCTGGGCTCGAACTCGCTGGCTGAGCTGGTGGTCTTTGGTCGCATGGCGGGCGAACGCGCGATGGAGCGTGCCGCAACGGCAGGTGAAGCTAACAGCGCGGCGCTGGATGCGCAGGTTGCAGACATCGAAAAACGCCTGAAAGGCCTGGTGAACCAGGAAGGTAACGAAAACTGGTCGAAGATCCGCGACGAAATGGGGCTGTCGATGGAAGAAGGCTGCGGGATCTACCGTACGCCAGAGCTGATGCAGAAAACCGTCGACAAGCTGGCGGAACTCCAGGAACGCTTCAAGCGCGTGCGCATCACCGACACCTCCAGCGTCTTCAATACCGACCTGCTCTATACCATTGAACTGGGCCACGGCCTGAACGTCGCAGAGTGTATGGCCCATTCCGCCCTGGCGCGTAAAGAGTCCCGCGGCGCACACCAGCGCCTGGATGAGGGCTGCACCGAACGTGACGACGTCAATTTCCTTAAACATACTCTCGCCTGGCGCGATGCGGATGGTACCACCCGTCTGGACTACAGCGACGTGAAAATCACTACGCTGCCACCGGCGAAACGCGTGTACGGTGCAGAAGCAGAAGCCGCCGATAAGAAGGAGAAGGCGAATGGCTGAGATGCAAAAACTGAAAGTTGAAGTGGTGCGCTACAACCCGGAAGTGGACGCCGCGCCGCACAGCGCTTTCTATGAAGTCCCTTACGACGAGCAAACCTCCCTGCTGGATGCGCTCGGCTATATCAAAGATAACCTGGCCCCGGACCTGAGCTACCGCTGGTCCTGCCGCATGGCAATCTGCGGCTCCTGCGGCATGATGGTCAACAAAGTGCCAAAGCTGGCGTGTAAAACTTTCCTGCGTGATTACACCAAGGGCATCAAGGTTGAAGCGCTGGGCAACTTCCCGATTGAGCGCGATCTGGTGGTCGACATGACCCACTTTATCGAAAGCCTCGAAGCGATTAAGCCGTACATCATCGGCAACCCGCGCACGCCGGATCAGGGGCCAAACACCCAGACGCCCGCGCAGATGGCGAAATACCATCAGTTTTCCGGCTGCATCAACTGCGGCCTGTGCTACGCCGCCTGTCCACAGTTTGGCCTGAACCCTGAGTTTATCGGCCCGGCCGCCATTACCCTGGCGCACCGCTATAACGAGGACAGCCGCGACCACGGCAAAAAAGAACGTATGGCACAGCTTAACGGCCAGAACGGGGTCTGGACCTGCACGTTTGTCGGTTACTGCTCCGAAGTCTGTCCGAAGCATGTCGACCCGGCCGCCGCTATTCAGCAGGGAAAAGTGGAAAGTTCGAAAGACTTTCTTATCGCTACCCTGAAACCACGCTAAGGAGTGCATGATGACGACTAAACGCAAAGCCTACGTGCGACCAATGCCGTCCACCTGGTGGAAAAAACTGCCGTTTTATCGCTTCTATATGCTGCGTGAAGGCACGGCTGTTCCCGCGGTCTGGTTCAGCCTCGAACTGATGTACGGGGTGTATGCCCTCAAGCACGGCCCGGAAGCCTGGGCCAGTTTTGTGGGTTTCCTGCAAAATCCAATCATCGTAGTTCTGAATCTGATTGTGCTCGCAGCCGCGCTACTGCATACCAAAACCTGGTTTGAACTGGCGCCAAAAGCAGCGAACATCATTGTAAAAGGCGAAAAAATGGGGCCAGAGCCGGTTATTAAAGGGCTCTGGGCAGTGACGGCAGTTGTCTCTGTGGTCATTCTGTTTGTCGCACTGTTCTGGTAAGGAGACTACTGTGATCAATCCAAATCCAAAACGTTCAGATGAGCCGGTCTTCTGGGGGCTGTTTGGCGCAGGCGGCATGTGGAGCGCCATTATTGCCCCGGTCATTATCCTGCTGGTCGGTATTATGCTGCCGCTGGGGCTGTTTCCGGGCGATGCGCTGAGCTATGAGCGCGTACTGGCCTTTGCGAGCAGCTTTATTGGCCGGGTGTTCATCTTCCTGATGATCGTCCTGCCGCTGTGGTGTGGTCTGCACCGTATCCACCATGCGATGCACGATCTGAAAATCCATGTGCCAAGCGGTAAATGGGTCTTCTACGGTCTGGCAACCATTCTGACGGTCGTCACGTTGATTGCCGTGGTCACCATCTGACTGAACAGGCCCGCCATCCGGCGGGCTTTTTACTTTTTCATCTTCTCCACCAGCCACCGGGAAAATTCGCGCATGCCAGGCGTTTCTGCCCGGGATTGCAATCGGGTAAGCCAGTAACTGCCGAGCTCAATCTGCGTTGCAAAGGGCTGCACAATGCGCTCGCTGGCTAACAGATGGGTAAACATATCGACAGGTGCAATGGCAATACCTACCCCTGCCTGAGCGGCCTCCAGCATGGTCACGGACGAATCAAATACCATCACACGGTGCGTTGGCGAAGGGGGGTGCTCGCCGGCCGCCTGCATCCACGCGGTCCACTCGTCGCGTCGGTAGGAGCGCAGCAGCGTAAACCTGAGGATGTCGGCCGGACAGTGCAGACTGGTGGCGATATCGGGCGTACACAGCGGCGCGAGCGGCGCATGACAAAGAAATTCAGCCTCGGTGCCATGCCACGCCCCGCCACCGTAGCGGATCGTATAGTCAAGCCCTTCGGCAGCCGGATCAACGCGGTTGTTATGGGTGGAAAGCTGAAGATCGATGTGCGGATAGCCACGGCGAAAATCGTCCAGCTGTGAGAATAAAACCCCGATGGCAAACGTACCCACCACGCCGATTTTCAGCTTCTCCTGCGCACGATGGTTAGCGAAGCGATCCAGCATTCCGGCTATACGATCGAACGAATCATTCAGTACCGGCAGTAAGTTTTCTCCCTCGGTAGTCAACATCAGCCCGCGCGACACGCGAACGAACAGCTGACAGTTCAGGTGCTGCTCCAGCGCTTTCACATGCTGGCTAATGGCTGAATGGGTCACGTTCAGCTCAATGGCCGCATGCGTAAAGCTGAGATGTCTCGCGGCGGCTTCAAAGGCTCGAAGCGAATTGAGGGGGAGATAGCTTCGCGTCATGGTCTCTTCCGTTAGAAAAATTAACAGCTAATGCTAAATTTAACCGTTTGTCAGGTACAGTCAAATCCAACAGACTACGCCTGTCTGACGGGCCCGGACATCCCCTTGACTCGCTATTACGGAAGATTACTGATGATGAAAAAATCTCTTTGCTGCGCCCTGCTGCTCGGCATCTCTTGCTCTGCTCTCGCCGCGCCAGTGTCAGAAAAACAGCTGGCGGAGGTGGTCGCGAATACGGTTACCCCGCTGATGAAAGCCCAGTCGATTCCAGGCATGGCGGTGGCCGTTATTTATCAGTGTAAACCGCACTATTACACGTTCGGCAAAGCCGATATCGCGGCTAATAAACCCGTTACGCCTCAGACTCTGTTCGAGCTGGGCTCTATAAGTAAAACCTTCACCGGGGTTTTAGGTGGGGATGCCATTGCTCGCGGTGAAATTTCGCTGGACGATCCGGTGACCAGATACTGGCCACAGCTAACGGGCAAGCAGTGGCAGGGGATTCGTATGCTGGATCTCGCAACCTACACCGCTGGCGGCCTGCCGCTACAGGTACCGGATGAGGTCACGGATAATGCCGCCCTGCTGCGCTTTTATCAAAACTGGCAGCCGCAGTGGAAGCCTGGCACAACGCGTCTTTACGCCAACGCCAGTATCGGTCTTTTTGGCGCGCTGGCGGTCAAACCTTCCGGCATGGGCTATGAGCAGGCCATGACGACGCGGGTCCTTAAGCCGCTCAAGTTGGACCATACCTGGATTAACGTTCCGAAAGCGGAAGAGGCGCATTACGCCTGGGGCTATCGTGACGGTAAAGCGGTGCGCGTTTCGCCGGGAATGCTGGATGCACAAGCCTATGGCGTGAAAACCAACGTGCAGGATATGGCGAACTGGGTCATGGCAAACATGGCGCCGGAGAAGGTTGCTGATGCCTCACTTAAGCAGGGCATCTCGCTGGCGCAGTCGCGCTACTGGCGTATCGGGTCAATGTATCAGGGTCTGGGCTGGGAGATGCTCAACTGGCCCGTGGAGGCCAACACGGTGATCGAGGGCAGCGACAGTAAGGTGGCGCTGGCACCGCTGCCCGTGGCAGAAGTGAATCCACCGGCTCCCCCGGTCAAAGCGTCCTGGGTCCATAAAACGGGCTCTACTGGCGGGTTTGGCAGCTACGTGGCCTTTATTCCTGAAAAGCAGATCGGTATTGTGATGCTCGCGAATAAAAGCTATCCGAACCCGGCACGCGTTGAGGCGGCATACCATATCCTCGACGCGCTACAGTAAAACATTGCGGGTGGCGCTGCGCTTACCCGGTCTACACAACGCATGAACTTTGTAGGCCGGGTAAGGCGAAGCCGCCACCCGGCAAAACACCCTGCACAATCTCCCGCATTTTCCCTGCTGTCATCTACACTTAACAAAAAACAGTAAGGAAACTCCTATGCGCATTCTGCCTGTTATTGCCGCAGTAACAGCCGCGTTTTTAGTGGTTGCTTGCAGTTCTCCTACTCCTCCGCCTGGCGTCACGGTAGTCAGTAATTTCGACGCACAGCGCTTCCTCGGCACCTGGTATGAAATCGCCCGACTGGACCATCAGTTCGAACGGGGCTTAGAAAAAGTCACGGTCAGCTACAGCGCGATGGATGACGGCGGGATCCGGGTCATTAACCGCGGCTATAACCCGGATCGCCAGATGTGGCAGCAGTCAGTTGGTCAGGCCTATTTCACCGGCGCATCTAACCGCGCGGCCATGAAAGCCTCTTTCATCGGCCCATACTACGGCGGGTATAACGTCATTGCGCTGGACAGAGAGTACCGCCACGCGCTGGTCTGTGGGCCGGATCGCAACTATCTGTGGCTCCTCTCCCGCACGCCAACGATCTCGGCGGAAATGAAACAGCAGATGCTGGACATAGCGACCCGGCAAGGGTTTGATGTGACGAAGTTAATCTGGGTAAAACAGCCGCATTAGTGCGTACTGAGTTTTAACCCGACGATACCCGCGACAATCAACGCGAGGCTGGCGATGCGCGCCAGACTCGCAGACTCCCCCAGCAGCAGAATGCCGGTAATGGCAGCCCCTACCGCGCCAATTCCCGTCCAGACAGCGTAAGCTGTGCCGACCGGTAAGGTTCGCATCGCCCATGAAAGCATGACGATACTGACAATCATTGCGGCGATAGTGATGACGCTGGGCGTCAGGCGGGTAAAACCGTGGGTGTATTTCAGACCAATTGCCCATACCACTTCGAGCAAACCAGCAATAACAAGAACGATCCAGGACATTTCAGGCTCCTTAACTTAAAGACAAGTTGGGGCCGTCCCCGATGAGTGAAGCGCTTACGGGTCGTCCCGCAAGGCAGAAGTTGCGCCTTATATTTTGGTTAGCGTGGAATTTTTTTTCAAACTTTTTCTGCTGAACACCTTAAAGCAAGAAATAGCCTCAGTAAGGCACGTAGTTCAGGCATTTATGACTCATCCGACTTCTCTATGATGATAGGCTTTCTGATGGCAGGAAGCCAAACCACTAGCCGACTGCGAAAATTTTATGTTCAAAATTCTTTTGATTGACCGTTGTCACTTCACCCGCGCGGGATTTGAAGCCTGGGTCAATCATTCAGACCTGTTTTCGGGTCATTTCGTCGTAACCGGGGTAAATAATCTTTTCCTCGCCAGAGAGCATATCCTGCAATGGAAACCTGCGCTGGTCATCGCTGATTTATCTGGCTTCCGGCAGGATTTACACCATTTTCAGCAGCTTTCCTCCCTGCTAATTGCCAGCGAAACACTGCCTTTTATTATGCTGCAATCAGCGCAGGAGCAGGAGATGACTGATTATCTGGCGCAGTTCCCGATATGGTCTTCGCTCTCCAAAAATACCGATCTGGAAGCACTGGCGGCGGTGATAAACGATGCGCTAACGTCATGCGCGAGCGCGGAGCTACCGAAAATGGCGGCACCGTTGCTGACGCGTCAGGAAGAAAGAGTTCTGACCTTGTGGATGGATGGTGCGAGCAACCAGAAAATTGCCAGCAATCTTCGCATTAACGGAAAAACGGTATATACGTACAAACGCAATATCCGCATGAAGCTGCATATGGATACGCGCTACTCGCCGTTTTTATCGCTACAGGAAGTGGAGAATTGACGGTACGGTGTAATAACTTGCCGTACCGTCGCTTACATTAGTTCTGAGCTTTAGTTGCTGCGCCAGAAATCGCGCTACCACCGTCGGAGATATCTTCCCCTACGCCACGGGTGGTGTTACATGCAGTCAGTACCGAAGAAAGCACCAGAACAGAAAAGATCGCTGCAATTGTTTTCTTAACCATAATATCTTCCTTTTATAGCCAAAGTTATTTTGTGTATAGCAACTTAAGAATAGACAAAATCTTGCCGTTTGACGGAAAAGGAAGAATTTTTAGGAAAATTAGACGGAATTAGCTGGCCGCATGGGAAATGATATGGCCGAGATCCTGGATATCTTCACCCACGCCACGCGCGGTGTTGCAGCCGGAGAGAATTGCGCTGGAGAGCGCTAACAGAAGCAGAATTTTAACGGTACGTTTCATCTTCCCTGCCTGCAAAATCAGGCGCAGCGGGCGCTGCGCCTTTAATCATGACGTAAATTACTTCACGCGGGATACGTATTCGCCGGAGCGGGTATCCACTTTGATCACTTCACCGATCTGTACGAACAGTGGCACTTTCACCACAGCGCCGGTAGACAGGGTGGCAGGCTTGCCGCCAGTACCTGCGGTATCACCTTTCAGACCTGGATCGGTTTCAACGATTTCCAGCTCAACGAAGTTCGGCGGCGTAACCGCGATAGGCTGACCGTTCCACAGGGTCACGATGCACTCAGCCTGATCCAGCAGCCACTTGGCGTTGTCGCCAATCGCTTTCGCGTCCGCAGACAGCTGCTCGAAGGTTTCGTTGTTCATGAAGTGCCAGAACTCACCGTCGTTGTACAGGTAAGTCAGGTTCATATCGACAACATCAGCGCCTTCAGCGGAGTCAGTAGATTTGAAGGTTTTCTCAACACGGGTACCGGTCAGCAGGCGGCGCAGCTTAACGCGCGCAAATGCCTGGCCTTTACCTGGTTTAACGAATTCGCTGGCTTCAACCGCGTACGGTTCGCCGTCCATCATGATTTTAAGACCAGCACGAAAATCGTTGCTATAGTACGTTGCCATAAGGCCCTCTAAATTTGTTAACTGGTAGCTAAGCCACAAAATGGCGCATATTGTAACCCTAAACACCCCGTCCAGAGAAGATTGGTTATCGCAACTTGCCGATGTAATCACCAGTCCTGATGAATTGCTGCGTCTTTTAGACCTCGAACAGCACGAAGCGTTGCGTGCAGGCCGTGAGGCGAAGCGCCTTTTCGCCCTGCGCGTTCCCCGCACGTTTGTTGCCCGAATGGAAAAGGGTAACCCTGATGATCCATTATTAAAACAAACGCTGACCTCTCAGGATGAGTTTATTACCGCCCCCGGATACAGCACCGATCCGCTGGAAGAGCAGAACAGTGTTGTACCGGGTTTACTGCATAAATACCGCAATCGTGCCCTGCTGCTGGTTAAGGGCGGGTGCGCGGTAAATTGCCGCTATTGCTTCCGTCGCCACTTCCCGTACGCCGAAAATCAGGGTAATAAGCGCAACTGGCAGGTGGCGCTGGACTACATCGCAGCGCACCCGGAACTGGATGAAATCATCTTTTCCGGCGGCGACCCGCTGATGGCAAAAGATCATGAGCTGGACTGGCTGCTGACTCAACTTGAGACCATCCCGCACATTAAGCGTCTGCGCATTCACAGCCGTTTACCGATCGTCATCCCGGCGCGTATCACCGACGCCCTGGTCACGCGCCTGGAGCAGTCCCGTTTACAGGTGCTGCTGGTAAATCATATCAACCATGCAAATGAAATTGACGCGGACTTTCGTGCGGCGATGACGCGTATGCGAATGGCAGGCGTGACGCTGCTCAACCAGAGCGTATTACTGCGCGGCGTGAACGACAGCGCCCACGTGTTGGCCGATCTCAGCAATGCCTTATTTGATGCGGGCGTAATGCCCTATTACCTGCATGTTCTGGATCGCGTCCAGGGCGCGGCGCACTTCATGGTGACGGATGAAGAGGCCCGGAAGATTATGCGCGAGCTGTTAACGCTGGTTTCAGGTTATATGGTGCCGAAGCTGGCACGTGAGATTGGCGGAGAGCCGAGTAAGACGCCGCTGGATTTGCAGCTGCGGCAGCAGTAAAAAAAGCAGGTGGCGCTACGCTTACCTGCCTACAGGTAAAGCGGCAGCGCCATCAAAATGTTATATCAGTTCGGGCACTTATAGACCTGGCCGTTCATCTGGCTGGCGGTTGGCACAAAGCTGGACAGCATACCCTGCGTCGGGCTGCTCACCCCGTAAATCACGTTGCCGCCCATTGCCGCAGCCTGATTACGCAGGGCATTGGCCGCACCGCGCATAGAGCCGCCCTCCTCGCCGTGCTGCCCTGACATCCAGTTGCTTTGCTCGCCAGAGGCGGTGCCTAACAGCTGGCATTCGCTGCCCGGCTTATCTTCCACAAAGCGAACGCTCTGGCCCGCTGCCGTCAGCTCATTGCTGGTGCTACAACCCGCCAGCAGCAATGCTGCACCTACAATCCCTGCACAGACTTTTATGCGCATGTTATTCCTCGTTTTCAATAAGCTGGACAGTAGTTGTCCGCGTGTAAACCTTATACTAAAAAGATGACCAAAAGAAAAATGCTGAGCATTTCTGCGAGCCAGATTCCGCTGGCACTCCTCCGACATCTTAAATGAATTCTGATAATAACCTTTGGGATATCGTGTTTTAGCCCCCGATCGTTTTTAGTGATGCGACGTACAACTTTTGTACGGGACTAAAAAAAGGGGGTTTCATGAGTGCATCATCCTCAGGAGAGGAAAAAGTAACCTGGGCGGGCTATCTGGCGTTCGTGCTCACCATCGTATTTTTCTCAGGTTTTTTCGCCAAAAGTACTGAATGGTGGCGCATGCTGGATTTTACCGTCCTGAACGGCAGTTTTGGACCGGTGAACGGCGCCCTAACGTTTCGCGGCGAGGGTGGCACAGGAGCGAAAGACGGTTTTTTGTTTGCCCTTGAACTGGCGCCCTCGGTCATTTTATCGCTCGGGATCATTGCCGTTACCGAGGGGCTGGGCGGGCTGCGCGCCGCACAACAGCTCATGACGCCCATTCTGCGCCCGCTGCTCGGCGTGCCGGGCATCTGCTCTCTGGCGCTTATCGCCAACCTGCAAAATACCGATGCAGCCGCAGGGATGACCAAAGAGTTGACCGACGAAGGGGCGATTACTGACCATGAACGCGCCATTTTCGCCACCTTCCAGACCAGCGGTAGCGCCATTATTACCAACTATTTTTCTTCCGGTGCCGCACTTTTTACCTTTATTACCGTCCCGGTGATCGCGCCGCTGGCGGTCATTCTGGTATTTAAATTTGTTGGCGCCAACTTCCTGCGGCTGTGGATCGCCCACATGGAAGTTCGTCGCGTTCAGGAGGAAAAATGATCGCCCAGACGCGTAAAAATATCATGGACTTGTTTATCGATGGCGCCCGCCGCGGCTTTACCATCGCCACCACCAGCCTGTTGCCGAACGTGGTCATGGCGTTTGTCATCATTCAGGCGCTTAAGGTGACCGGCCTGCTGGATATTGTCGGCAGGGTATGCGAGCCCATCATGGCCCTGTGGGGGCTTCCGGGTGCGGCGGCAACGGTACTTCTGGCCTCGGTGATGAGCATGGGCGGCGGCGTGGGGGTTTGCGCCAGCCTGGTCGTCGCCGGCACGCTCAGCGGCCATGATGCCACCATCCTGCTGCCCGCCATCTACCTGATGGGCAATCCGGTGCAAAACACGGGCCGCTGCCTCGGCACCGCGGGCGTGAACCCGAAATATTACCCGCACATCATCGCTGTCTGCGTCATCAACGCCCTGCTCTCGATGTGGGTGATGCAGCTACTCTTCTGAGGAGATAAAAATGGATTTTTCAGTGCTGGAACCGCATCTCTTCCGCCATGCACATCTTGTTTGAGTAACGGCTCGACGGGCAATAAAAAACCCCGGGCATCGCTGCCCGGGGTTCATTCTGAGAGGTTCAGAACAACATGATTACATCATGCCGCCCATGCCACCCATGCCGCCCATACCACCAGCAGCACCTAAGTCAGGCGCGTCGCCTTTAGGCATGTCGGTTACCATGCATTCGGTCGTGATCATCAGGCCAGCTACAGATGCCGCGTACTGCAGAGCAGAACGGGTAACTTTAGTTGGGTCCAGGATACCGAAGTCGATCATGTTGCCGTATTCTTCGGTTGCTGCGTTGTAACCGTAGTTACCTTCGCCCGCTTTCACGTTGTTCGCAACTACTGATGGCTCTTCACCGGCGTTGGACACGATCTGACGCAGAGGGGCTTCCATTGCGCGAAGCGCAACTTTGATACCTACGTTCTGGTCTTCGTTCTGAGCGGTCAGGCCAGCCAGTTTAGCGGCTACACGCACCAGCGCGACACCACCACCAGCAACTACGCCTTCTTCTACCGCAGCACGGGTCGCATGCAGGGCATCGTCAACGCGTGCTTTCTTCTCTTTCATTTCAACTTCGGTCGCAGCACCAACTTTGATTACCGCAACGCCGCCTGCCAGTTTCGCTACGCGCTCCTGCAGTTTTTCACGGTCGTAATCGGAAGTTGCTTCTTCGATCTGCTTACGGATCTGACCAACACGGCCCTGAATAGCGGCTTCTTCACCCACACCGTCGATGATGGTGGTAGTGTCTTTGTTGATCACAACGCGTTTCGCCTGGCCCAGGTCTTCCAGGGTCGCTTTTTCCAGCTCCATACCAATCTCTTCGGAGATCACGGTACCGCCGGTCAGGGTAGCGATATCCTGCAGCATCGCCTTACGACGATCGCCGAAGCCAGGTGCTTTAACCGCTGCCACTTTCACGATGCCACGCATGGTGTTAACCACCAGAGTCGCCAGCGCTTCGCCTTCAACGTCTTCAGCAATGATTACCAGCGGCTTGCCTGCTTTCGCAACGGCTTCCAGCACTGGCAGCATTTCGCGGATGTTGGAGATTTTCTTGTCAGCCAGCAGGATGAACGGGCTTTCCAGCTCAACAGCGCCAGTTTCTGGCTTGTTGATGAAGTATGGGGACAGGTAACCGCGGTCGAACTGCATACCTTCAACCACATCCAGTTCGTCTTCCAGACCAGTACCGTCTTCAACGGTGATCACGCCTTCTTTACCGACTTTATCCATCGCTTCAGCGATCAGTTTACCTACGGTTTCGTCGGAGTTAGCGGAGATAGTACCAACCTGAGCAATGGCTTTAGAGTCAGAGCACGGTACGGACAGCGCTTTCAGCTCTTCAACAGCAGAGGCGACAGCTTTGTCGATACCACGTTTCAGATCCATTGGGTTCATGCCCGCAGCAACGGCTTTCAGGCCTTCGGTGATGATCGCCTGCGCCAGTACGGTCGCGGTGGTGGTACCGTCACCAGCAGCGTCGTTCGCTTTAGAGGCAACTTCTTTCACCATCTGTGCGCCCATGTTTTCGAACTTGTCTTCCAGCTCGATTTCACGTGCAACAGAAACACCATCTTTAGTGATGGTTGGCGCGCCGAAGGATTTGTCCAGCACGACGTTACGGCCTTTCGGGCCCAGAGTGACTTTCACTGCGTCTGCCAGTACGTTTACGCCGCGGAGCATTTTTACACGAGCGTCGTTACCGAATTTTACGTCTTTAGCTGCCATGTTCTTATTTCCTCAAATTCGTACAGTTTCGTGCGTTAATTACGCTTCAACAATTGCCAGAATGTCGCTCTCGGACATGATCAACACTTCTTCATTGTCGATCTTCTCGGATTTCACGCCGTAGCCATCGTTGAAAATGACGATGTCACCAACTTTAACGTCCAGTGGCTGCACAGTTCCGTTTTCCAGGATGCGGCCCTTACCGACAGCGATGATTTCGCCACGCGTTGATTTTGCTGCTGCTGAACCGGTCAGAACGATGCCGCCAGCAGACTTGGTTTCAACTTCTTTACGTTTGACGATCACACGATCATGTAACGGACGAATACTCATTGATAGCTCTCCTTTGAGAAAGTCATTATCAGTTATGGATGACGCCGGTCCGCATGCGGTTTTCCGGCTAGTGCCCTGAGAGATGGGGATAGCTTTTTACCCCTTCAAGGGGTAATCGAAAAAAAATTTGCGAAAGTGTTACCATCCACTCTCTTTTGATGGTGGCGGGACGAGGTAAATGAGTGGACTCAGGCAGGAGTTGGGGCTGGCGCAGGGCATTGGCTTACTCTCAACGTCTTTGTTAGGCACGGGCGTTTTTGCGGTTCCCGCGCTGGCGGCGTTGGTTGCCGGCAATAACAGTCTTTGGGCATGGCCGGTGCTGATCGTGCTGGTGTTTCCGGTGGCGATTGTCTTTGCCATACTCGGGCGGCACTTCCCGAGCGCAGGCGGCGTAGCGCATTTTGTCGGCATGGCGTTTGGGCCGCGAATGGAACGCGTCACCGGCTGGCTATTTTTGTCGGTGATACCCGTTGGCCTTCCGGCAGCCCTGCATATCGCAACCGGCTTCGGACAGGCGCTGTTTGGCTGGCACGATGAACAGCTGCTGCTGGCTGAACTCGGTACGCTGGCGATTATCTGGTGGGTTGGCTCACGCGGGGCCAGTTCCAGCGCCAACCTGCAAACGCTGGTCGCCGTGTTAATCGTCGCGCTGATCATCGCCATCTGGTTTGCGGGTGACATTACGGTGGCGGATATTCCTTTCCCCGCGATTAATGACATCGACCACACACAGCTTTTCGCTGCACTATCCGTCATGTTCTGGTGTTTCGTCGGTCTGGAGGCGTTCGCTCATCTGGCATCCGAGTTTAAACAGCCCGAGCGTGATTTTCCCCGCGCCCTGATGATTGGCCTGCTGCTGGCGGGCACCGTGTACTGGGCCTGTACCGTACTGGTGCTGCACTTCAACGCGTTCGGTGAAGAGAAAGCCGCCGCCGCGTCGCTGCCGGGCATCGTGGTGCAGCTGTTTGGCGTTAAAGCCCTGTGGGTAGCCTGCGTGATTGGCTATCTCGCCTGCTTTGCCAGCCTCAACATCTATATTCAGAGCTTCGCCCGGCTGGTGTGGTCTCAGGCACTTTATAAACCGGATAGCCCCCTCTCACGCCTGTCAAAGCGTCAGCTTCCGGTGAATGCGCTGAATACCGTACTGGGCTGCTGCGTGGTGAGTTCCCTGGCCATTTATCTCCTCGACATCAACCTTGACGCGCTGATTATCTACGCCAACGGTATTTTCATCATGATCTATCTGTTGTGCATGCTGGCGGGCTGTCGGCTACTGAAAGGACGCTTTAAGGCGCTGGCGGCTATCGGGTGTGTCCTGTGCCTGCTGCTGCTGGCGATGGTGGGATGGAAGAGTGTGTACGCCATCGTCATGCTGGCGGGGCTGTGGGTGTTTTTACCGAAGCGGCAAAATCCGCAGGCCCGGTGAGCGAGCGCCACCGGGCAAGAAACTTACCGATCGTCTTTATGATCTAACCGGTCGCGCTGCTCATCCTTACGCTGATATTCCCCTTCAAAGGTATCCCCAGGGCCGGTGCTGAAACCACCGCCTGGCATACGGCTGAAACGCAGATGCGGCAGCAGCTTCATGGTCAGATGCTTCTGCACCGGCGGCAACAGCAACAGCAGGCCGAGGAAGTCTGTAAAGAAGCCCGGCAGAATCAGCAGCAAACCAGCAATAATCAGCGACACGCTTTTGATCATCTCGGCGGCCGGGCTTTCACCTGCGGCCATCTTCTGCTGCATTAACAGGAAATTTTTGAAACCCTGATTGCGCACCAGCGACATGCCGATGACGGAGGTGAAGATCACCAGAATCAGCGTCAGCAGGACGCCCAGCACATGGGCAACCTGGATGAAAATGGAAATCTCAATGTAAACATAAAGAAAGAAAGCAATAAATGGTATCCAGCGCACTGGCATCTCCTGTGTGGCAGGTGCCTTCTGGCCCCTGACTGAATGTGTTCGCGAAGCGCGTAGATAAGAAATGGTGACGGTTAGCCAAAATTCAATCGGTTTGCACGGATATTTTTTCTGGAAATATTAAAGCGGTGACATATTTCACAGATTAATAATTATCATGAAATCGGGTCGATAATAAGTGATCCAGCTTACGGCAATTCGCTATCATCAGCATATGATCTCGAACATCTGGCCGATTGAGGGAATAATCGTCGGTCATAAAATATTCAAAACCACATATCTACTGTGTGTTTAGTACAATCCATCGGCAGCTTGAAAAGAAGGTTCACATGTTAAACAACATTCGTATCGAAGAAGATTTGTTGGGTACCAGGGAAGTTCCAGCGGATGCCTACTATGGTGTTCACACTCTGAGAGCGATTGAAAACTTCTACATCAGCAACAGCAAAATCAGCGACATCCCTGAATTTGTGCGTGGCATGGTGATGGTAAAAAAAGCCGCGGCTCTGGCAAACAAAGAGCTGCAAACCATTCCTAAAAGCGCTGCAAATGCGATTATCGCCGCGTGCGATGAAGTGCTGAACAACGGCAAATGCATGGATCAGTTCCCGGTTGACGTCTATCAGGGCGGCGCAGGCACCTCCGTCAACATGAACACCAACGAAGTGCTGGCAAACATCGGCCTGGAGCTGATGGGTCATCAGAAAGGTGAATACCAGTACCTGAACCCGAACGACCACGTTAACAAATGTCAGTCCACCAACGACGCCTACCCAACCGGCTTCCGCATCGCGGTGTATGCCTCTGTCGTCAAACTGGTCGACGCGATTAATCAGCTGGGTGATGGCTTCCAGCGTAAAGCCGTTGAGTTCCAGGACATCCTGAAAATGGGTCGTACCCAGCTGCAGGACGCGGTGCCAATGACCCTCGGCCAGGAGTTCCACGCGTTTAACGTGCTGTTGAACGAAGAGACCAAAAACCTGCTGCGCACGTCCGAACTGCTGCTGGAAGTGAACCTGGGCGCTACCGCCATCGGTACACGCCTGAACACCCCGGATGGCTATCAGCAGCTGGCGGTACAGAAGCTGGCTGAAGTGTCCAACCTGCCGGTTGTGCCTGCAGAAGACCTGATTGAAGCCACCTCAGACTGCGGCGCCTACGTGATGGTGCACAGCGCATTGAAACGTCTGGCGGTGAAACTGTCCAAAATCTGTAACGACCTGCGCCTGCTCTCCTCCGGTCCGCGCGCTGGCCTGAATGAAATCAACCTGCCAGAGTTGCAGGCGGGTTCATCCATCATGCCAGCTAAAGTGAACCCGGTAGTGCCAGAAGTGGTGAACCAGGTTTGCTTCAAAGTCATCGGTAACGATACGACCGTGACCATGGCCTCCGAAGCCGGTCAGCTCCAGCTGAACGTAATGGAGCCGGTGATTGGCCAGGCGATGTTTGAATCTATCCACATTCTGACCAACGCCTGCTACAACCTGCTGGAAAAATGCATTAACGGCATCACCGCGAATAAAGAAGTGTGTGAAGGCTACGTCTATAACTCCATCGGCATCGTCACCTACCTCAACCCGTTCATCGGCCACCACAACGGCGATATCGTCGGGAAGATTTGTGCCGAAACCGGTAAGAGCGTGCGTGAGGTGGTTCTCGAGCGAGGATTGTTGACCGAAGCCGAACTGGACGATATCTTCTCCGCCCAGAACCTGATGCACCCGGCATATAAAGCGAAACGATATACCGATGAAAGCGAACAGTAACCGTTCAGGCTAAGCTTCCGAAAGGCACGTCACTTGTGACGTGCCTTTTTTCTTTATGGCCGTTACCAAAACACAACAATTCAATATCAACTTGTTAATAAGCAAGGCAGGTCTTTATGTTTGGAGCAGAACTCGTCATCGTCCTGTTGGCGATTTATTTGGGCGCACGACTCGGGGGTATCGGCATCGGCTTTGCCGGCGGTCTCGGCGTGCTCGTACTTACCCTGATCTTTCAGATTAAACCCGGCGCAATCCCTTTTGACGTTATCGAAATCATCATGGCGGTTATCGCTGCCATTGCGGCCATGCAGGTCGCTGGCGGTATGGACTACCTGGTGAGCCTGGCGGAGCGTATGCTGCGTCGTCATCCAAAATACATCACCTTCCTTGCCCCACTGGTGACCTGGTTTATGACCATTCTCGCCGGTACTGGCCATACCGCTTTCTCCACGCTGCCGGTCATCACCGAAGTGGCGAAAGAGCAGGGTATTCGCCCGTCTCGCCCTCTTTCTATTGCTGTAGTCGCCTCCCAGATTGCGATCACCGCCTCGCCCATTTCTGCGGCAGTGGTCTTTTTCGCGGGTATTCTCGAGCCGATGGGCGTAAGTTATCTGACGCTGCTGGCGATCTGTATTCCGGTCACGCTGATTGCGGTAATGATCACTGCCGTGCTGTGTAACTTCCTCGGCGCCGAGCTGAAAGACGATCCGGTTTACCAGGAGCGTCTGGCAAAAGGTGAAGTGAGCCTGCGCGGTAGCCAGGTCTTTGAGCTGAAGCCGCATGCAAAACGCTCCGTGCTGCTGTTCCTGATTGGTATCGTCGCCGTGATGTTCTACGCGACCGCCATCAGCGATACGGTAGGTCTGATCCAGAACCCGGTTCTGCCGCGTAACGAAGCGATTGTGGTATTTATGCTGACCATCGCGACGCTGATCAGTATCACCTGTAAAATCGACACCAGCGAAGTGCTGAACGCCAGCACCTTCAAATCCGGTATGAGCGCCTGCGTGTGCGTGCTGGGTGTGGCGTGGCTCGGTGACACCTTCGTGAAAGCGCACATCAGCGATATCCAGACAGTTGCAGGCGACCTGCTGCACAACTATCCGTGGCTACTGGCGGTGGTGCTGTTCTTTGCCGCAACGCTGCTGTACTCCCAGGCTGCGACCACCAAAGCGCTAATGCCTGCGGCACTGATGCTGGGCGTGACGCCGCTGACGGCGATTGCCTCTTTCGCGGCGGTTTCCGCCCTGTTCGTGCTGCCAACCTACCCAACCCTGCTGGCCGCGGTTGAGATGGATGACACCGGCTCGACCCGTATCGGTAAATACGTGTTTAACCACGCGTTCCTCATCCCGGGCGTGGTGGCGATTACGCTCTGCGTGGTCCTCGGCTTTATCATCGGCGGCATTGTGCTGTAAACGGTTAGCCGTTGTAAAAATAGTTAAAAACGGGCCGCGCTGCGGCCCGTTTCATTAATGACCAATCACATGGCGTGATATAGTGAAGACTTTCGTGATGAGGAGGTCGACTTGTGAACACGCCTGATGCTGTTGTTGTACTGTGTACCGCCCCTGATGAAGCTTCTGCCCAGGATCTCGCCGCCAAAGTGCTTGCCGAAAAACTGGCTGCCTGCGTCACGCTACTTCCCGGCGCCACCTCCCTTTATTACTGGGAAGGCAAGCTGGAGCAAGAGTACGAAGTCCAGATGTTGCTCAAAACCAATCTGACCAACCAGCAGGCGCTCCTCGACTGCCTCAAGTCTCATCATCCTTACCAAACCCCGGAGCTGCTGGTGCTGCCAGTGGTCCACGGCGATAACGATTATCTCTCATGGCTCAACGCTTCTTTACGCTGATCCTGCTGCTGTGCAGCACGTCAGTTTTTGCCGGGTTGTTTGACGCGCCCGGCCGTTCGAACTTTATTCCTGCCGACCAGGCATTCGTTTTCGACTTTCAGCAAAACCAGCACGATCTCAGCCTCACCTGGCAGGTGAAAGAGGGTTATTACCTCTATCGCAAGCAGGTCAGCATCACGCCGGCAAAGGCTGACGTCGGCGCATTGCAGATGCCCGCTGGCGAATGGCACGAGGACGAGTTCTACGGTAAAAGTGAAATTTATCGCCAGCGCTTAAGCGTGCCCGTCACGGTGAATCAGGCGGATAAAGGCGCAACCCTGACGGTGACGTATCAGGGTTGCGCCGATGCGGGCTTCTGCTATCCCCCTGAAACAAAGGTCGTTCCGCTTAGCGAAGTGAAAGCGGCGGCCTCCCCTCTCCCCTCAGGGGAAATGGCCAGTGTGAGGGGTGAAGGCGAAGCCGCTTCAGACCTTCCGTTCTCAGCGCTTTGGGCGTTATTGATTGGTATCGGCATCGCCTTTACGCCCTGCGTACTGCCCATGTACCCGCTTATCTCTGGCATCGTGCTGGGTGGTAAGCAACGCCTTTCCACCGCCCGCGCGCTGTTGCTGGCCTTTATCTATGTGCAGGGCATGGCGTTAACCTATACGGCGCTCGGCCTCGTGGTCGCCGCTGCCGGGTTGCAGTTCCAGGCCGCCCTTCAGCACCCCTATGTGCTTATCGGACTGTCAGCAGTGTTTATTCTGCTGGCGCTGTCGATGTTTGGCCTGTTCACTCTGCAACTGCCCTCTTCCCTGCAAACCCGTCTGACGCTAATGAGCAACCGTCAGCAGGGGGGCTCTGCGGGCGGCGTGTTCGCCATGGGTGCCATCGCCGGGCTGATTTGCTCCCCTTGCACCACCGCGCCGCTGAGCGCCATCCTGTTATACATTGCCCAGAGCGGCAACCTTTGGCTCGGCGGCGGCACACTGTACCTTTACGCGCTCGGCATGGGTCTGCCGCTGATCCTTGTGACGGTATTTGGCAATCGTCTGCTGCCGAAGAGCGGCCCGTGGATGGAGACAGTGAAAACCGCGTTTGGTTTTGTCATTCTGGCGCTACCGGTATTCCTGCTGGAACGCATCATCGGTGATGTGTGGGGTACGCGTCTGTGGGCTATGCTCGGCGTGGCCTTCTTCAGCTGGGCATTTATCGTGAGTCTGGGTGCGAAGAAACCGTGGATGCGCCTGCTACAGATCCTTCTGCTGGCGGCCGCGCTGGTGAGCGTCCGTCCGCTACAGGACTGGGCGTTTGGCACCCCGACAGGTCAAACGCAGGCTCATCTGAATTTTATACAGATTAAAAACGTGGATGACCTTAACCGAGCCCTGGTGCAGGCGAAAGGCAAACCGGTCATGCTCGATCTCTATGCCGACTGGTGCGTAGCCTGCAAAGAGTTTGAAAAATACACCTTCAGCGATCCGCAGGTACAACATGCGCTGAGCGATACCGTTCTGCTCCAGGCGAACGTTACCGCCAACAGCGCGCAGGATAAGGCTCTGCTGAAGCAACTTAACGTTCTCGGGCTGCCTACCATCCTGTTCTTCAATGAACAGGGGGAAGAACAGCTGACGCAGCGTGTAACCGGGTTTATGGACGCGACGGCATTCAACGCGCATTTGCGCAATCGCCAACCGTAAACAACACTTTAGACGGGATAAACCGTTGGGAATAGCGGAGGAGATAACCGTGCAACGCGAAGACGTACTGGGACAAGCCCTGCAATTACTTGAGATTCAAGGGATCGCCAGCACCACGCTTGAGATGGTAGCCGACCGTATCGATTACCCTCTGGATGAACTTAAGCGCTTCTGGCCGGATAAAGAGGCGCTGCTGTATGATGCCCTGCGCTATCTCAGCCAGCAGGTGGATATCTGGCGCAGGCAACTGATGCTGAATGAAGAGCTGACCACCGAGCAAAAGCTGCTGGCACGCTATACCGCACTGACGGAGTGTGTCACCAACAACCGTTACCCAGGCTGTCTGTTTATCGCCGCCTGCACCTACTATCCGGATCCCGGACATCCCATCCATCAACTGGCAGATCAGCAAAAACGAGCCGCGCACGAGTTCACACACGAGCTGCTGACCACACTTGAAGTGGATGATCCGGCAATGGTCGCGAAGCAGATGGAGCTGGTGCTGGAAGGTTGCCTGAGCCGCATGCTGGTGAACCGTAGCCAGGCGGATGTGGATACGGCGCACCGTCTGGCGGAAGATATTTTGCGGTTTGCGCAGTGTCGTATGGGTGGTGCACTGACCTAAGCCAGCATTCCCGTCCAGGCGGAAATAAACAAACACAGCGCCATTGCACGTTGAAATCGCACCATCGCCACGGTGGTGCGGAAAATCCGGTTCACCGCCTTCCCCAGCCACGCCCAGCACAACAAACAGACCACTGAGATCGCCAGAAACCATAGCGCCATCAGCGAAATATCCCGTAATGCATGGTCGCTTGCCGGAGCAAACAGGCTGACGACGGCCAGCGCCATCATCCAGGTTTTTGGGTTTACAACCTGTAATAACGCCGCCGCCCGCGCGGTAAATCGAACATGACGCCTGGAGGAGAGATTCGCGGCCGGGGCGCTAAACAGCTGCCAGCTCATCCAGGAAAGCCACAGCACGCCCGCCCAGCTCATCACCTGACGTATCAGCGGATACTGGCGTAACACTTCTCCTGCCCCAGCGCCTGAAACCAGAACAATAGCGCTGGCGGCAATACACCCACCCAGGATCGCAGGAATCGTATTTTTTACGCCAAAGTGCTGACTGTTAGCCAGTACCAAAATATTGGTTGGCCCCGGCGTAATCGAGGCGACAAATGCAAACAGCAGGAAGGGTATTAAATTCACAGGTGGCTCCTTTTAGTAGAGCCATGAATGTGCCGTTATTTTCTGGAAACGTCTGGAAGGTTTGTGCACAACCGACGGTAGTGTGCCGGAGAAATACGGTACGCCCGCTGGAACCAGCGACCAAGATGGCTTTGATCGGCAAAACCTACTGCCGTCGCCACATCAACAGGCAGTTCCCCATACGCCAGCATCTGTCGGGCCTTTGCCAGGCGCAGCTGGATAAGCCAGGCGTGCGGCGCAAGGTGAAATTCGCGCTTAAAGCAGCGGGTGAGCGTAAAGCGATCCGTCCCCGTCTCCCGCGCAAGGTCTGACAGCCCCACGTTCTCGCCGATATGCGCATAGAGATAGTCGCGGGCACGATGCGCCACAGCGGAGCTTTGTAACTGCGACGGGAGTTTCTTCCGCCAGTGGCAGTGGGCTGTAATCTTAGTGAGCAGGTTATCCATTGTGCTCTGTTGTACGATCTTCATCTCATCGTTATGCAGCGAGGCAAATGTATCACCGATAGCGCGCACCAGCTGAGGCTCTCGCGTCAGCGTTTGGGCAAAGTGGAGGGTGTAACTCCCGGGTGTAGAGTCATACAGCCCTTGAAGCGTACGGGTGAGCCAGTGTTCATCCAGATAAAAGGTCAGATAAGTAAAGCCACCCTCTACCGGTGCATCACCGTCATGAATTTCACCAGGCTCAAGTAAAAAAGCATCGCCCGGCTGGCTACGGTGGCGTTCACGGCGACAGTGGAACTGCTGGGTACCGGAAAGGGTTATTCCGACCAGATAGCTATCATGCCAGTGGGGATCAAAGGCGTGTCCTTCGAAATGCGCCTTAATTGTCTCAATACCTGTTTCTGCATGCTGACGCAGCTCAAGCCAGTCGTTTGCCATACTGCCCTCCTCTTACCGTCAGCATTGTCACATCTTGCCTGAACTGTCTGGAAGATTTGTGCATTTTCAGCGCACAAACGGACAGATTGCCGCAAACTTAAGCAGTTGAACAGCTTTTCCCGAAATAATGTTGACGATCGCGCGCGATTGCGGTTTAATGCGCTCCGTTGCCCGGATAGCTCAGTCGGTAGAGCAGGGGATTGAAAATCCCCGTGTCCTTGGTTCGATTCCGAGTCCGGGCACCACTATTTAAAGAACCCAGCCTATGGCTGGGTTTTTGCTTTTCTGCGCTTATTAAAACCTTACCTTAAATTTATTCCTGTATCTCTTCCCGATGTGGTCGCGCAGCCAGCATTGCCCGGGGGCGCTGCGCTTACCGGGCCTACAAAACCCGCAGGCCAGATAAGGCGAAGCCGCCATCCGGCATGTTTTTCCGCGCACAAAGCAAAAAACCCCGCACCTTCCGGTACGGGGTTCTTCCTGATTGATGCCTGGCAGTTCCCTACTCTCACATGGGGAGACCCCACACTACCATCGGCGCTACGGCGTTTCACTTCTGAGTT
>NZ_JBMKJK010000015.1:0-134897 GCF_049236925.1 Enterobacter cloacae complex sp. SYL003
CTCAGCGATTTACAGCCGGACCAGGGCATCGCTGACAGCCCTCAGTCATTTAGAAAGCAACTTTATTGCTTCTGCATAAAAAATTACTGGGGAACCCTCAGCCCTGTGGGAGAGGGTCGGGGTGAGGGCATCAGACCGCACCTTACAAAAAAACTACACCTGACCAACATACAGATAAATTGCCAGAAAGTGGCACACGCTGCCGCCCAGCACAAAGCCGTGCCAGATGGCATGGTTGTACGGGATACGCTTGCAGACGTAGAAAATCACGCCCAGCGAGTAGATCACTCCGCCCACCGCCAGAAGCGTCACGCCCCCCACCGCCAGCTTAATGGCTAACTGATACACCACAATCAGCGACAGCCAGCCCATTGTCAGATAGGTGACCAGCGACAACACTTTGAACCGGTGCGCGATGGTCAGCTTGAACAGGATCCCCAGCAGCGCCAGGCTCCAGATCACAATCATCAGGCCACGCGACAGCGGTGAGTTGAGCCCCACCAGCAAAAATGGCGTGTAAGTGCCTGCAATGAGAAGATAGATTGCGCAGTGGTCAAATTTCTTGAGCCATATCTTCGCCCGTTGATGCGGAATAGCGTGATACAGCGTTGAGGCAAGGAAAAGCAGGATCATACTCCCGCCATACAGGCTGTAGCTGGTAATGGCCATCGCGCTGGCGTTGGTATCTACCGCCTGCACCAACAGCAATACTAAGCCGACAATCCCAAACACCAGGCCAATGCCATGGCTTATACTGTTGGCTACTTCCTCAGCCAGCGAATACCCCTGTGCGATTAATGGTCTACTCACCATACTTAACTCCGGGAAAACAAAAGATGATTATTCATCGCCAGTCTATGCTAACTGAGAATGATTCCAGTGAACACCTGTTAGCTAAAATAAATCCGTAATCAATATTTATCCTTACAAATCAGTATAATGCAAAATAAATCCACCGCACATGTGTAAATGATTTCATTAACACCTGAATAATCAAGGAGATAAATCCGTCTCTCACCCTTCGTCATCATGGTATGCTTCAGGGATAGTGTCCGACAGCGAGTTTAGCCATTGTGAGTATGTTCAGCCATTCCGCCATTGCCAGCCTCAACAATCTGGAAATGATGGTCTACAACTATGTCATTAAGAACCGTGACAAAGTGATGTACATGACCATCCGCGAGCTGGCGGATGCGGCGGGAGTCTCTACCACTACTATCCTGCGCTTCTGCCGAAAGCTCAACTGCGAAGGCTACTCGGAATTTCGGGTGCGCTTTAAACTCTATCTGGAGCAGAACGAGCCCCAGCAGGCGAATTTTGGTGCCAGTGAAATTATCAGCTTCTTTAAAAGCGTAAATAACGAAGAGTTCGATGCGTTATTAGATAAAGCCGTCGATATTATTTTATCATCTGAACGAATTATTTTTGTTGGCGCAGGCACGTCCGGATCGCTGGCAAAATATGGCGCACGTTTCTTTTCAAATATCGGGAAATTCAGCAACCATATCGACGATCCTTATTTCCCGGTCACTAACGATATGGCTAAAAATGCGCTGGCCATTGTACTTTCCGTCTCCGGAGAAACCGAGGAAATCCTGCGCTTCGCCAGCCAGTTCAGCCTGCATCGCTGCAAGGTGCTCTCTGTCACCAGCCACGAACATTCTCGTCTCGCGAAACTGGCGGACTTTAATCTCTCCTGGCATGTCCCCCAAACGCGCATAGGCGGCGTTTACGATATAACCACCCAAATTCCCGTCATCTATATTCTTGAATCATTAGGCCGGAAACTGGCGAAGAAATTAACAGAATAAAACATCCTGTTTTTTTGATGTGACAAATTACAATTCCCGCAAAATGTTATATCGTGACATTTATTTCCGCTTTGCTAGACTCGAAATCAATAAGTCCTGAATTGAGAATAGCAAAGATGAAAAAACTCACTTTACCGAAAGATTTTTTATGGGGCGGCGCGGTGGCGGCGCACCAGGTTGAAGGCGGCTGGAACAAAGGCGGCAAAGGGCCAAGCATTTGCGACGTGCTCACCGGCGGCGCACACGGCGTTCCGCGTGAAATCACGCAGGAAGTGATTGAAGGCAAATATTACCCGAACCACGAAGCCGTCGACTTTTACGGCCATTACAAAGAAGACATCAAGCTGTTTGCCGAGATGGGCTTCAAATGTTTCCGTACCTCTATCGCCTGGACGCGCATCTTCCCGAAAGGCGACGAAACTCAGCCAAACGAAGAGGGGCTGAAGTTTTACGACGACATGTTCGATGAACTGCTGAAGTACAACATCGAGCCGGTGATCACCCTCTCCCACTTTGAAATGCCGCTGCACCTCGTTCAGGAATACGGCGGATGGACCAACCGTAAAGTAGTCGATTTCTTTGTCCGCTTCTCGGAAGTGGTATTTGAGCGCTACAAAAATAAGGTCAAATACTGGATGACCTTCAACGAAATCAACAACCAGCGCAACTGGCGTGCGCCGCTGTTCGGCTACTGCTGCTCTGGCGTGGTCTATACCGAGCACGACAACCCGGAAGAGACCATGTACCAGGTGCTGCACCACCAGTTCGTGGCCAGCGCGCTGGCGGTGAAAGCCGCCCGCCGCATTAACCCGGAGATGAAAGTCGGCTGCATGCTGGCGATGGTGGCGCTCTATCCGTACTCCTGCAAGCCAGAAGATGTCATGTTTGCTCAGGAATCCATGCGCGAGCGCTACGTCTTTACCGACGTACAGCTGCGCGGCTACTACCCGTCTTACGTGCTGAACGAGTGGGAACGCCGTGGCTTCTCCATCAAAATGGAAGCAGGCGACGAGCAGATCCTGCGTGAAGGCACCTGCGATTACTTAGGTTTCAGCTACTACATGACCAACGCGGTCAAAGCGGAAGGCGGCACCGGTGACGCCATTTCCGGCTTCGAGGGCAGCGTGCCGAACCCACACGTCAAGGCGTCCGACTGGGGCTGGCAGATTGACCCTGTGGGCCTGCGTTATTCGCTGTGTGAACTGTACGAGCGCTACCAGAAGCCACTGTTTATCGTGGAAAATGGTTTCGGCGCCTACGACAAGGTGGAAGAGGACGGCAGCATCAACGATGACTACCGCATCGACTACCTGCGCGCCCATGTGGAAGAGATGATGAAGGCGGTGACCTGGGACGGCGTGGATCTGATGGGCTACACCCCGTGGGGCTGCATCGACTGCGTCTCCTTCACCACCGGCCAGTACAGCAAGCGCTACGGCTTTATCTACGTCAACAAGCACGACGACGGCACCGGTGACATGTCCCGCTCCCGTAAGAAGAGCTTTGAGTGGTATAAAACCGTCATTGCCAGCAACGGCGAAACGCTGTAATGGCTTGCCCTCTCTGCAAGCGGAGAGGGCAAACTGCTTATCTTCCAGACACTTCTTTACAGCTTTTGCGTTGCCAAAATATGTTCGCCCGATAATATAGGCATCCTGAATATTTGAGGCGAACATGATTAAGCGACAACGCAACGCTATCCTGCTTGTAGCCCTGGCCTGTCTGGTGGTGCTGATATGTACCGCCCAGCGGATGGCCGGGATGCACGCGCTTGTCATGAACGTCACCGCCACGAGCCAGTCTGTCCAGCAGGGGCAGGAGAGTGCCGACGCACCGGTAACCCCGTGTGAGCTAAGCGCCAAGTCGCTGATGTCGGTCCCGCCTGTTTTGTTTGAAGGCGCCCTGATTGCCGTCACCCTGCTGCTTGCGTTGCTGGCAGCCAGTCCACCGCGCCGCGAACGGCAGTGGCCTCCCCGCGTTATCTCCCCGCCCCGGTTAAGGGTGCATCTGCGATTATGCGTCTTCCGTGAATGAGCCTTCGCCTGTTACTTCAGGTTAATTCATCATTTACGGAGAAAATTTATGTTTACTGTATTCAGGCGACTGCTGGTCTGCCTGCTTTGGCTATGGCTGCCCCTCAGCCAGGCTGCCGACAGCGGCTGGCTGCGCGCCGCCGATAATCAGCACGCCAGCGTCAGGCTGCGTGCGCAACCTGAAAGCACTGGCGAAACCCGCCTGCTGCTGGACGTCGCCCTGCAAAAAGGCTGGAAAACCTACTGGCGCTCGCCGGGCGAAGGCGGCGTCGCACCCGCGATTAAATGGCATCAGCCCGTCGAGGCGATCTGGCGCTGGCCTGTGCCGCAGCGTTTCGACGTCGCGGGCATCACCACGCAGGGCTATCACGGCGATGTCAGCTTTCCCCTCACTCTGCGGGGCGACGTCCCGACGATCCTGAGCGGCGTGCTGACTCTCTCCACCTGTAGCAACGTCTGTATTCTTACCGACTACCCGTTTTCACTGAACATGACCGCATCCGCAGGCGCCAGTTTTGATTACGATTTCAGTCGGGCCATGGGCACCCTTCCCCTCAGCGGCGGGTTGACCTCAACGCTTAACGCCACCTATGCCCCCGGCAAGCTGACCGTAACGGCGCAGCGTGACGCAGGCTGGCAGGCGCCGTCGCTGTTTATCGACGGTATGGATGATGTTGATTTCGGCAAACCGGCCCTCACCGTGCGCGGTGATTCGCTGGTCGCCACCGTGCCCGTGACGGACAGTTGGGGCGAGGCCGCGCCCAACCTCAGCGGCAAAACCCTGTCACTGGTTCTGGCCGATAGCGGGCAGGCGCAGGAGTCCAGCCTGAGCATTGAGCCGGGGAACGCCGCGCCGACGCTCCCGTTAGGCTGGGTGCTGCTGATGGCGCTGGCTGGTGGCCTGATCCTCAACGTTATGCCCTGCGTGCTGCCGGTGCTGGCCATGAAGCTGGGCACGCTGATGCAAACCGAACGGCAGGCGCGGGGTCAGGTGCGCAGGCAGTTTCTTGCATCGGTAGCCGGGATCGTGATCTCGTTCCTCGCACTGGCGCTGATGATGACGGTATTACGTTTAGGCAATCAGGCGCTCGGCTGGGGGATCCAGTTCCAGAACCCGTGGTTTATTGCCGCGATGGCGCTGGTAATGGTGCTCTTCAGCGCCAGCCTGCTGGGGTTGTTTGAAATCCGTCTCCCTTCCGGCGCCAGCACCTTCCTCGCCACGCGCGGCGGCAACGGGCTTGCGGGTCATTTCTGGCAAGGCGCGTTTGCCACGCTGCTGGCGACACCCTGCACCGCGCCGTTCCTGGGGACGGCGGTCTCGGTCGCGCTGGCGGCACCGCTTCCCCTGCTGTGGGGGATCTTCCTGGCGATGGGTATCGGCATGAGCCTGCCGTGGCTGCTGGTGGCGGCCTGGCCGGGGCTGGCCCAGCGGTTGCCGCGTCCGGGGCGCTGGATGAACGTTGTACGCGTAGTGCTGGGGATGATGATGCTCGGCTCATCGCTGTGGCTGCTGAGCCTGCTGACGGTGCACATTGGCAGCCTGCCGGTCATTACGCTGGGCGTGCTACTGATCCTTGCGCTGCTGCTGGTCACCGCCTGGCGCTACCGCTGGCAAACGGCACTGCGCGCCGGGGTATTAGCTGTACTGGTGGCCGGGGTAGTCGCGTTTGTTTCCGGCTCCGGCGGCGAGGGCTCCCGCCGCGATCGTATTCACTGGCAGCCGCTCAGCGAGCAGGCCATTGTCCGCGCGCTGGCGGAGAACAAACGGGTGTTCGTCGACGTGACCGCCGACTGGTGCGTGACCTGTAAAGCCAATAAATACAACGTGCTGCTGCGCGACGACGTGCAGGATGCGCTCTCCGCCCCGGACGTTGTCGCCCTGCGCGGCGACTGGAGTCGTCCCTCAGATACCATCAGCCAGTTTTTAACCACGCGCGGCAGCGCCGCCGTGCCGTTTAACCAGATCTACGGACCGGGATTATCTCAGGGCCACGTGCTGCCTGCGTTGTTAAGCCGCGAAGCGGTGCTGAGCACCCTGTCCGATGCAAAAGGAAAATAACATGAGAGCCTTTGTTGCCTTACTTCTGCTGTCGTTATCAACGTTCGGTTTCGCCGCACCGTCAGATGACGCTTCCAACGACCAGCTGGCAAAACTGCTGTTTAACGACCCCAACAGCCCGCGAACCGGCGCGACATCGCCGAAGCTCACCATCGTCTCCTTCACAGACTACAACTGCCCGTATTGCAAGCAGTTCGACCCAATGCTGGAGAAAATCGTGCACGATAATCCCGACGTGCAGCTCATCATCAAACTGCTGCCGTTCAAGGGACAAAGCTCGGTAAATGCCGCGAAAGCGGCGCTCTCAACGTGGCAGCAGGCGCCGGATCAATTCTGGTCACTACACCAGCGGCTGATGATGAAAAAGGGCTATCACGATGACGCCAGCATCGCCGCCGCGCAGGTGAAGACCGGGACGGACAGCATTAAAACCGATGATAAAACCATGGACAGCGTAAAGATGAACCTGATCCTGGCGCAGGTGCTGAATATTCAGGGCACCCCGGCGACCATCATCGGTGACCAGATGGTGGCGGGCGCAATCCCGTATGACGATCTGGAGGGGCTGGTCAAAGAACAGCTGGCAAACGCCCGTGGCAAGTAAGCTTCCGCGCCTGCTGCGCGAGCTGGCCGTGTGGCTGCTGATTGGCGTAGCCGTGAGCCTGGCGGTGGACTATTTCCGCCAGCCCGCGCTGCCGCAGAATTTCTCCGCGACGGCACTGCACACCCTCGACGGTCAGCCCGTCGATCTTATCGCCATGAGTAAGGAGCGACCGCTGCTGGTCTACGTCTGGGCGACATGGTGCGGCGTCTGCCGCTACACCACGCCGTCGGTGGCGGCGATTGCCGCGGACGGGGGTAACGTGATGTCGGTTGCGCTGCGCTCAGGCGATAACGCGACGCTCGAAACATGGATGAGAAAGAAGAAGGCGATGATGCCCACGGTCAACGACGCCAGCGGAGAACTGGCGCGTCAGTGGGACGTTCAGGTGACGCCAACGCTTGTGGTGATCTCTCACGGTGAAGTGAAGTCGATCACCACCGGCTGGACCAGCGGCTGGGGAATGCGCCTGCGGCTGTGGCTGGCGTCGTAGCGTTACTTCCCGCCAGCCAGCTCCAGGAAGCTACCGGTGACATAGGAGGCTTTGTCGCTCAGCAGCCAGGTAATGGCCTGGGCGACCTCCTCCGGCTGACCGCCACGCTGCATCGGTAACATCGACTTCACCCGATCCACACGCCCCGGCTCGCCGCCGGAGGCGTGAATATCGGTATAAATCAGGCCTGGCCGCACGCAGTTAACGCGAATGCCCTGCGCCGCCACCTCCAGCGCGAGGCCGGTTGTCAGGGAATCCACGGCCCCTTTGGAGGCAGCATAATCCACATACTCCCCCGGTGCGCCCAGTCGTGAGGCCGCCGAGGAGACATTCACAATCGCGCCGCCCTTGCCGCCGTGTTTATGCGACATGCGTTTCACCGCCTCACGGCAGCAGAGAAAATAGCCAGTGACGTTGGTGGACAGCACGCGGTTAATACGTTCAGCGGAGAGGTTTTCGATGGAGGATTGTTCAAACAAAATCCCGGCGTTGTTCACCAGCGCGGCGAGCGGTTCACCTTCGCGATCGATGCTGTCGAACATCGCCATCACCTGCGATTCATCGCTGATATCCGCGCGCACGGCAAAGGCCTTACCGCCCGCGTCCACGATCTGATTAATAACCTCTGTCGCGGCTTTGATGTTGTGATGAAAATTCACCGCAACGGTGTAGCCTTCGCTTGCCAGCTGTAGCGCGGTGGCTTTACCAATACCCCGGCTGGCGCCGGTGACCAATGCAATTGCCATTCTTTTCTCCCAATAAAAAAGCCGGGTGGCGGCTTCGCCTTACCCGGCCTACGTTACTACAGGAACAACGTTACTGGTATTCGCTCATCGGCACGCAGGAGCAGAACAGGTTACGGTCGCCGTAAACATCATCAAGACGTTTCACGGTTGGCCAGTATTTGTTTGCCACACCTGCCGGGAAGACAGCCAGCTCGCGGGTATAACCGTGGTTCCACTCTGCCACCAGTTCGTTCTGGGTATGCGGCGCGTTAACCAGGGGGTTATCTTCCAGCGTCCATTCCCCGCCTTTCACGCGGTCGATTTCGCTGCGGATCGCCAGCATCGCGTCGATAAAGCGATCCAGCTCCACCTTGCTTTCAGACTCGGTCGGCTCAACCATCAGCGTTCCTGCAACCGGGAAGGACATGGTTGGCGCGTGGAAGCCGTAGTCGATCAGACGCTTGGCAATATCCAGCTCGCTGATGCCCGTCTCTTCTTTCAGAGGACGAATATCGAGGATGCATTCGTGCGCCACGCGACCATCGCGGCCGGTGTAGAGCACCGGATAGGCGTCTTTCAGACGTGTTGCGATGTAGTTGGCGTTGAGGATCGCCACCTGGCTGGCCTGCTTGAGCCCTTCCGCGCCCATCATGCGGATGTACATCCAGCTGATTGGCAGGATAGAGGCGCTGCCGAACGGTGCCGCGGAGACCGCGCCCTGACGGGTCAGCATGCCTTCAATCTGCACCACGCTATGGCCTGGCACAAACGGTGCCAGGTGCGCTTTGACGCCGATTGGGCCCATGCCCGGGCCGCCGCCGCCGTGCGGAATGCAGAACGTTTTATGCAGGTTGAGGTGCGACACGTCCGCGCCAATAAAGCCCGGAGAGGTAATGCCCACCTGGGCGTTCATGTTCGCGCCGTCGAGGTAAACCTGGCCGCCGAACTGATGCACCACTTCACATACTTCACGGATCGTTTCTTCGTACACGCCGTGGGTGGACGGGTAGGTCACCATGATGCAGGAGAGTTTGTCGCCTGCCTGCTCGGCTTTCGCGCGCAGGTCGGCCAGATCGATGTTGCCGTTTTTGTCGCACGCCACAACCACCACTTCCATTCCTGCCATCTGGGCAGAAGCCGGGTTGGTACCGTGGGCAGAGCTTGGGATCAGACAGATATCGCGGTGGCCTTCGTTGCGGCTTTCGTGATAGTGACGGATCGCCAGCAGACCGGCGTATTCACCCTGCGCACCGGAGTTCGGCTGCATGCAGAGCGCGTCGTACCCGGTCAGCTTCACCAGCCAGTCGGAGAGCTGGTTGATCATCATGTGATAACCTTCCGCCTGCTCAGCCGGGCAGAACGGGTGCAGCTCGGAGAATTCAGGCCAGGTGATTGGGATCATCTCAGCCGCGGCGTTCAGCTTCATGGTACAGGAGCCCAGCGGGATCATCGCCTGGTTCAGCGCCAGATCTTTACGTTCCAGAGAGTGCATGTAACGCATCATCTCGGTTTCGCTGTGATAGCGGTTGAACACCGGGTGAGTCAGGATCGCGTCGTCGCGCAGCATGCTTTCCTGAATGGAGCGGCTGTCGAGCGCAACCTCTTTGTCGAGCGTATCAACGTCCAGACCCTGTGCGTCACCCAGCAATACGTTGAACAGGGTCAGGATATCGTCACGGGTGGTGCTTTCGTCCAGCGTAATGCCGACCGCATTGTGAATGTCGCTGCGCAGGTTGATTTGTGCTGCCTCGGCGCGCGCCAGCACGGCCGCTTTGTCTGCCACCTCGACGCACAGGGTGTCGAAGTAGTGCTCATGACGCAGTCTGAGACCTTTCTGTTGCAGACCGCAGGCCAGGATATCGGCCAGACGGTGGATGCGGCTGGCAATGCGTTTCAGGCCAGCCGGACCGTGGAACACCGCGTATAAGCTGGCAATGTTAGCCAGCAGCACCTGCGAGGTACAGATGTTGGAGTTCGCTTTCTCGCGGCGGATATGCTGCTCGCGGGTCTGCATCGCCATGCGCAGCGCGGTGTTACCGGCGGCATCTTTCGATACGCCGATAATACGGCCTGGCATGGAACGTTTAAATTCATCTTTCGCGCCAAAGAACGCCGCGTGCGGGCCGCCGTAGCCCATCGGCACGCCGAAGCGTTGCGCTGAGCCGAAGACAATATCCGCGCCCTGTTTACCTGGCGCCGTCAGCAGCACCAGCGCCATAAAATCAGCGGCGACGCTAACAATAACCTTACGGGATTTGAGCTCGGCGATCAGCGCGCTGTAATCATGCACTTCCCCGGTGGTGCCCACCTGCTGTAACAGCACGCCGAAGACGTCCTGGTGATCCAGCACTTTGTCAGCGTCGTCGACAATCACCTCAAAGCCGAAGGTTTCCGCACGGGTGCGCACCACGTCCAGCGTCTGGGGATGCACGTCCGCCGCGACGAAGAAGCGGTTGGCGTTTTTCAGCTTGCTCACGCGCTTCGCCATCGCCATCGCTTCAGCGGCGGCAGTGGCTTCATCCAGCAGCGAGGCAGAGGCGATATCCATACCGGTCAGATCCAGCGTCACCTGCTGGAAGTTCAGCAGCGCTTCCAGACGGCCCTGGGAGACTTCTGGCTGATACGGGGTGTAAGCGGTGTACCAGCCCGGATTTTCCAGCATATTACGCAGGATCACCGGCGGTAATTGCACGTTGGTGTAGCCCATGCCGATATAAGACTTATAGCGCTTGTTAAGGCCGGCGATGGCCTTCAGCTCCGCCAGCGCGGCGAACTCCGTCGTGGACTCGCCTACCTGCGGCGGTGTGGCAAGCTGGATGTCTTTTGGCACGATCTGGCCGATCAGTGCGTTTAATGAATCCGCGCCAACTATCTTCAGCATCTCCTGCTGTTGCTGAGCATCCGGCCCAATGTGAC
Organism: Enterobacter cloacae complex sp. SYL003; assembly: GCF_049236925.1. Taxonomy (NCBI): domain Bacteria; kingdom Pseudomonadati; phylum Pseudomonadota; class Gammaproteobacteria; order Enterobacterales; family Enterobacteriaceae; genus Enterobacter; species Enterobacter cloacae complex sp. SYL003. The sequence goes on from NZ_JBMKJK010000015.1 coordinate 10,639, forward strand.
GTTCAATGAAGGCGCCACGGTTTTCAAGCTGGCTTAAAGTCTGTGTCATGAGCGATGGTTCCTGAAACGTGCAGTGAATCGTAATTATCTGTAACGCTGTTGCCCGGTGGCGCTAACGCTTACCGGGCCTACGTAGGTCTGTAGGCCGGATAAGCGCAGCGCCATCCGGCACAACGTTATTCGTCTTCCAGTAGTGCTTCGTACGCGGTCGCATCCAGCAGCGCGGCAACCTGCGCTTCGTCGCTGGCTTTGATCTTAAAGATCCAGCCGCTTTCATAAGGCTCGCTGTTCACCAGCTCCGGGGAGTCGCTCAGCGCGTCGTTCACGGCAACAATTTCACCGCTCACCGGAGCGTAGATGTCAGAGGCCGCTTTAACGGATTCCGCCACCGCACAGTCGTCGCCTGCGCTCACGGTTGCGCCCACTTCCGGCAGGTCAACAAACACCATGTCGCCCAGCAGTTCCTGCGCGTGCTCGGTGATCCCAACGGTGTAAGTGCCGTCCGCCTCTTTGCGCAGCCACTCGTGTTCTTTGCTGTATTTCAGTTCTGCTGGCACATTGCTCATTGAAGTTCTCCTGATAAAAATAGTTAGGCGACCGGCTTACCGGCGCGAACAAAAATCGGTTTGGTCACGTTGACCGGCATTTCGCGGTTGCGGATCTGCACCACCGCCGTTTCGCCAATCCCCGCTGGCACGCGTGCCAGTGCAATACTGTAGCCGAGCGTCGGGGAGAACGTTCCGCTGGTGATCACGCCTTCGCGATGATTGCCATCGGCATCGGTGAAGCGCACCGGCAGCTCGCCGCGCAGAACGCCTTTTTCTTTCATCACCAGGCCAACCAGCTGTTCAGTGCCCTTCTCGCGCTGCATCTCCAGCGCTTCACGGCCAATAAAATCACGGTCAGCCGGTTCCCACGCGATGGTCCAGCCCATGTTGGCCGCCAGCGGTGAGACGCCTTCGTCCATCTCCTGGCCGTAGAGGTTCATCCCCGCTTCCAGACGCAGCGTATCGCGCGCGCCCAGGCCCGCAGGCTTCACACCCGCCTCCACCAGCGCACGCCAGAAATCTGCGGCCTTTTCGTTTGGCATTGCAATTTCGTAGCCCGCTTCACCGGTGTAGCCGGTGGTGGCGATAAACAGATCCCCCGCCTGCACGCCGAAGAACGGCTTCATGCCTTCGGTTGCTTTGCGCTGCTCGTCGCTGAACAGAGACGCGGCTTTCGCCTGGGCGTTTGGCCCCTGCACCGCAATCAGCGACAGATCGTCACGAACGGTGATGTCGATGGCGTAAGGTTCAGCGTGTTGGGAAATCCAGGAGAGGTCTTTTTCGCGGGTGGCGGAGTTTACAACGAGGCGGAAGAAATCTTCGGTGAAGTAGTAGACGATGAGGTCGTCAATCACGCCGCCAGAGGCATTGAGCATGCCGGTATAGAGCGCTTTGCCCGGCGTTTTTAGTTTGGCGACGTCGTTTGCCAGCAGATAACGCAAAAACTCCCGGGTGCGGCTACCGCGCAGGTCGACAATCGTCATATGAGACACGTCGAACATACCGGCATCGGTGCGCACCGCGTGGTGCTCATCAATCTGCGAGCCGTAGTGCAGCGGCATCATCCAGCCGTGGAAGTCCACCATGCGGGCGCCGCATAACACGTGCTGTTCGTACAAAGGAGTCTGTTGAGCCATCTTTTCCTCGTTGAAAAATTCACCGTGAAACCCGGTGTCGACCTCGCGATCGAGGGCCGACGCAAACGTTCTCTTTTACCTGAACTTACCACCGAAACCGGCGGTTAACCATAAGGTAAAACGGGTCATCACATTAGCTTATGACCAAAAATCGCTGAAAAGCCTACAGAGTTATTCACTGGTAAAATGCGATTAAACCCGCATAAAATTAACATCGAGCTAACAGGATTTAGCAGATGGTGATATTTCGTGCGGAAAAACGGGCCGAATTTCCGTAACATAAAAATAGTAAGATTAGATTTTCTAATGCGAAAAATGACGTGAAATTAGATTATTTCAAACGAGGAGATTTCCCCGGCGCGAAGGCCGGGAAAATAAAGTGTGACGGGGATCGAGATTAACGTAACCAGTCGGGAAGATCGTTAAGGCCCATTGCCTGACGAAGAAGCTGCGGTTTGACGCCGGGAAGGGTGTCGGCCAGTTTGAGGCCGATATCGCGCAGCAGTTTTTTCGCCGGGTTCGCTCCGGCAAATAGCTCGCGGAAGCCCTGCATACCCGCCAGCATCATCGCCGCACTGTGTTTGCGGCTGCGCTCGTAGCGACGCAGATACAGATGCTGACCAATATCTTTACCTTCCCGATGCAGACGACGCAGCTCTTCAACCAGCTCGGCCGCGTCCATAAAGCCGAGGTTCACCCCCTGCCCGGCCAGCGGATGAATCGTATGCGCCGCATCCCCCACCAACGCCAGACGGTGCGCCGCAAACTGACGCGCGTAGCGACCGGTTAACGGAAACGCCTGGCGTTCGCTTTCAAGCGTGCACAGGCCCAGACGGTTATCAAACGCCACGCATAGCGCCTGATTAAAGGCGTCCGGCGTCGCCTCCTGCATCTGCTGCGCTTTCTCCGGCTCTAAAGACCAGACGATGGAGCAGAGATGCGGATCGGCAAGCGGCAGGAAGGCCAGAATGCCATCATTGTGGAAAATCTGGCGCGCCACGCCGCCATGCGGCTCTTCGGTGCGGATTGTGGCAACCAGGGCGTGATGACGGTAATCCCAGAAGGTCAGCGGAATATCCGCTTTGTTACGCAGCCAGGAATTGGCGCCGTCGGCACCCACTACCAGCCGCGCGGTCAGCATGTCGCCGCTTTCAAGAGTGATAAACGCGTCGTTTTCGCCCCACGCCACCTGCTGAAGTTTCGCCGGTGCGATCAGCGTGACGTCGCTGCACTGCTGCGCTTTTTGCCACAGCGCGTGGTGGATCACCGCGTTTTCAACGATGTGCCCAAGGTGGCTGTAGCCCATGCTATCATCGTCAAACGCGATATGGCCGAAGCTGTCTTTATCCCACACTTCCATGCCATGGTAACAGCTGGCACGCAGCGCCACGATTTCAGACCAGACGCCAAGGTGCGTCAGTAGCTTTTCGCTGGCGGCATTGATCGCCGAGACGCGCAGCTCCGGCGGTGCATCCTGCGCCACAGGCTGCGGCGCATTTTGCTCAAGCACCGCCACGCGCAGGCCGCTGCCCTGTAAACCACAGGCCAGCGCCAGTCCTACCATTCCGCCGCCGACAATGGCGACATCAACATTTTGCACGGTGATTACTCCTTAACGCGCGACCCAACCCAGGGTCCGCTGCGCCAGCACGTCACGTGCCGGAATGAACAGTTCCATCGCCATCAGCCCAAGGTTGCGACCCGCAACCAGCGGTGCCCAGCGATTGGCAAACAGGTGGACTAAACCGTCGGTAACGCCAATGGTCGCCGCTTTGTCCGCCTGACGTCGTTTCTGGTAATGGCTCAGCACTGAGTATGCGCCACAATCCTGTTGTTCGCTCCACGTCTGCGCCAGTAGCTCAGCCAGGCTCATCACGTCGCGCAGGCCAAGGTTAAAGCCTTGCCCGGCGATGGGGTGCAGCGTCTGCGCGGCGTTGCCGACCAGGGCGACGCGATGGGAGACAGTCTGCGATGCGGTCGTCAGCGCGAGCGGATAGGCCACGCGTTTTCCGGCCTGGGTGATACGCCCAAGCCGCCAGCCGAAGGCTTTCTGCAGCTCGGAACTAAAACGTTCGTCGGACCAGGAGAGAACCTCATCGGCCCGGTCCTGCGCATGGCACCACACCAGCGAGCAGCGCCCGTTCGACATCGGCAGCATGGCCAGCGGGCCGTGCTCAGTGAAGCGCTCAAATGCCCTGCCGTTATGCGTGCCAGCCGTAGAGACGTTAGCGATGACCGCCACCTGCCCATAGGGTTCAGAGCGCAATTCGACGCCGCACTGCGTGGCGATCGCGGAGCGTGAACCATCCGCCGCCACCAGCAGTTCCCCCTCCAGCGTGGTGCCGTTGTCCAGCGTCACGCTGACGGCTTCGTCACGGCGGTTAAAGCTGGCGACGCGCGCCGGACAGTGCAGCGTGACGCCAGGCGCGTCCTGTAAAAGACGGAACAGCCGCAGCCCTACGTCATGCAGCTCGACAACCTGCCCCAGCGCCTCGATCCGGTAATCGTGGGCATCCAGCGTCACGAACCCGGCGTGCCCGCGATCGCTGACGTGAACGGTGCCGATCGCCGTCGCGCAATCCGCTATCGCCTGCCAGATCCCAATACGCGCAAGCTGCTGACAGGTTCCCTGCGCCAGCGCGATAGCGCGGGCGTCGAAACCGGGATGATCGGCCGCCTGCGGCGCGACCGCCTCAACCAGATGCACCGGAAGCTGGCCCTGGGTTAACCGCGAAATAGCCAGCGCCAGAGTAGCGCCGGTCATGCCTCCGCCAACAATGATTACGCTCATCCGCGTGCCGCCGCCATCAGCGCCTCGATGTCGTCGGCTTTTTTCACCACGGTCGCGGTCAGGTTTTCGTTACCGGTTTCGGTGATGACGATGTCATCTTCAATACGAATGCCGATCCCGCGGTACTGTTCCGGCACGTCGGCATCCGGCGCGATGTACAGCCCCGGCTCAACGGTCAGCACCATGCCTGGCTCCAGCACGCGCGAACGTTCCGGACCGTATGCCCCCACGTCATGCACATCCAGCCCCAGCCAGTGGCTCAGGCCATGCATAAAGTACGGGCGATGGGCGTTTTCGGTTATAAGGGTGTCCACATCGCCTTTCAGAATGCCAACCTTCACCAGCCCGGTAATCATGATGCGCACCACCTCGCCCGTAACCTCCTGAATGGAGGTGCCAGGGCGGAACAGCGTCAGCGCAGTCTCCAGAGACTCAAGCACGATGTCATAGATTTCACGCTGCGCTGGGGTGAATTTACCGTTCACCGGGAAGGTACGGGTGATATCGCCCGCGTAACCCTGATATTCACAGCCGGCGTCAATCAGCACCAGATCGCCGTCGCGCAGTTCACTTTCGTTTTCGGTGTAGTGCAGAATGCAGCCGTTTTCCCCGCCGCCTACGATGGTGTTATAGGACGGGAAGCGCGCGCCGTGACGGTTAAATTCATGGTGAATTTCCCCTTCAAGCTGGTACTCGAACATACCGGGACGGCACTTTTCCATGGCGCGGGTATGCGCCAGGGCGCTGATTTCGCCCGCGCGGCGCATCACATTCAGCTCTTCTTCAGACTTAAACAGGCGCATCTCGTGCACTACCGGTCTCCAGTCTGTCAGGGTCGCGGGTGCAGACAAATTCTGACGTGAGCCTTTACGCAGCTTATCCAGCGCAGTGAAAACAATCTCATCCGCATAGGCGTATTCACCCTGCGCGTGGTACAGCACGTCCAGGCCGTTGAGCAGTTGATAGAGCTGCTGGTTGATTTCGCTGTAGGCCAGCGCGCGGTCCACGCCCAGTTTTTCCGGCGCCGCCTCCTGACCTAAGCGGCGGCCAAACCAGATTTCCGCAGTCAGATCGCGCACGCGGTTGAAAATCACGCTGTGGTTGTGGGTGTCATTGCTTTTAATCAGCACCAGTACCGCTTCCGGCTCGTTAAACCCGGTGAAGTACCAGAAATCACTGCTCTGGCGATAGGGGTATTCGCTGTCGGCGCTGCGCGTCACTTCCGGCGCGGCGAAAATCAGGGCAGCGCTTCCCGGCTGCATTTTTGCCAGCAGCGCCTGACGACGGCGAGAATACTCTTGACTGGAGATAACCATGACACCCTCCTGTGCGTTATTTTTCTTAGTGTAATGTTGGCTTGCGAACTTCCGGCGCGGTCGGCTGCGAGCGCGTAAAGTTGTCGTGGCACAGCAGAGACGCCACGCGCACGTACTCGATGATCTCTTCGAGAGACATCTCCAGCTCTTCCTGGTCTTCGTCTTCATCGTAGCCGAGCTGGGCGATGTTACGCAGATCGTCGATCGCTTCACCCGCTTCGCCGGTCACTTTATCCAGTTTAGGCTGGGTCACGCCCAGGCCAAGCAGATAGTGGTTTACCCAACCCGCAAGCGCATCAGCGCGATCGAAGACGCAGACATCGTCGCCTTCAGGCAGATAAAGCTGAAAAAGAAAGCCATCGTCTTCCAGGGAATCGCTGGTTGCGGCGTGCATTTTACGCAGCGCTTCCGCCAGTTCGTGGCCAAACGCCAGCCCTTCGTTGGTGAGGTCGTGGATCAGCGGCTGCCATGAGCTGTCGCTGTTTCCGCCGCACAGTATGCCGCTGATCAGACCGTGCATTTCGGCAGGGGTTAGACCGACTCCCTGCTGGTTCAGTAACTGGTTTAAATCCTTGTAACCAGGCATTTCGTTCTGTATAGACATACGCATTCGTCATCAAAGGGAGGATATTCATGATATGCTACCACTTTGGACCCTGGTGATACCAGAAAAGGGCTTGTATCTTCACATCAGGGTAGCTATAGTGTCGCCCCTTCGCAGCCCCCGGGGCAGTAAGCGAAGGCAGCGCAGTCAATCAGCAGGAAGGTGGCATGTCTGCACAACCCGTCGATCTCCAGATTTTTGGCCGTTCACTGCGAGTGAATTGTCCGCCTGAACAAAGGGATGCTTTGAATCAGGCTGCGGACGATTTGAATCAGCGGTTGCAAGATCTAAAAGAACGCACTAGAGTCACAAATACTGAGCAGCTGGTTTTCATCGCCGCGTTGAACATCAGCTATGAACTGACTCAGGAAAAAGCGAAGACCCGCGATTACGCGGCAAGCATGGAGCAGCGCATTAAAATGCTCCAGCAGACCATTGAACAGGCATTGCTTGATCAAGGTCGCAGTCCTGAAAGACCGGGACCAAAGTTTGAATAACACTTCTCAGTTGACTATGGTAGAGTAACTGTGAAGACAAAATTTCTCTGAGATGTTTGCAAGCGGGCCAGTCCCCTGAGCCGATATTTCATACCACAAGAATGTGGCGCTCCATGGTTGGTGAGCATGCTCGGTCCGTCCGAGAAGCCTTAAAACTATGACGACACATTCACCTTGAACCAAGGGTTCAAGGGTTACAGCCTGCGGCGGCATCTCGGAGATTCCCTCTCTCTTCTTCTACCAACAACCATGACTCAATTCCCTGAAGTTTCTGCTTCACGCCAGGATATCCGTCAGCTCATTCGCCAGCGTCGTCGTGCCTTAAGCGCCGAACAACAGGCACAGTTTGCCCAGCAGGCCGCCGCCCGTATGATGGCCTATCCGCCTGTGGTGATGGCAAACACCGTCGCCTTGTTTCTTTCGTTTGATGGTGAGCTGGATACCCAACCGCTTATCGACCAGCTCTGGCGCGCCGGGAAAAAAGTTTATCTGCCGGTGCTGCATCCCTTTAGCCGGGGCAATCTGCTGTTTCTGCACTACCATCCGCACAGCGAGCTGGTGGTGAATCGTCTGAAAATCACCGAACCCAAACTCGACGTGCGCGATGTGCTGCCGCTATCTGAACTGGATGTGCTGATTACGCCGCTGGTGGCGTTTGACGAGCAGGGACAGCGCCTGGGAATGGGCGGTGGTTTTTACGACAGAACGCTACAAAACTGGCAGCAGTACGGGTTGCAGCCGGTGGGCTATGCGCATGATTGTCAGGGCGTGGAGGCATTACCCGTGGAGAAATGGGATGTGCCGTTGCCGGCGGTGGTGACGCCCAGTAAAACCTGGACCTGGTAGAACAAAGCCGGGTGGCGGCTACGCCTTACCCGGCCTACATAAATCCTCGAACATTGTAGGTCGGGTAAGCGTAAGCGCCACCCGACACACAGACCGCACGAACATTGTAGGTCGGGTAAGCGTAAGCGCCACCCGACACACAGACCGCACGAACATTGTAGGTCGGGTATGCGTAAGCGCCACCCGATACACAGACCGCACGAACATTGTAGGTCGGGTAAGCGTAAGCGCCACCCGACACACAGACCGCACGAACATTGTAGGTCGGGTAAGCGTAAGCGCCACCCGACACCACAGACCGCACTATCAGTACAGCAGACGCGCGCGAATCGTCCCCGGAATGGCCTTCATGCTCTGCAATGCTTTCTCAGCAATGTCTTCATCCGCTTCAATATCAATCACCACATAACCCATCTGCGCGTTCGTTTGCAGATACTGCGCGGCAATGTTGACGCCCTGTTCGGCAAAGATCTGGTTGATAGCAGTCAGCACGCCCGGACGGTTTTCGTGAATGTGCAGCAGACGACGCCCGCCGTGTAGCGGCAGAGACACTTCCGGGAAGTTCACCGCAGAGAGCGTTGAACCGTTGTCGGAATATTTGCTCAGCTTGCCCGCCACTTCCAGGCCGATATTCTCCTGCGCTTCCTGAGTAGAACCGCCGATGTGCGGCGTCAGGATCACGTTGTCGAACTCGCACAGTGGAGAGGTGAACGGATCGCTGTTGGTGGCCGGTTCCGTCGGGAACACGTCAATCGCCGCACCCGCCAGATGCTTACGCTTCAGCGCATCGCACAGCGCAGGAATATCGACTACTGTACCGCGCGCGGCGTTGATCAGCAGCGAGCCCGGCTTCATCAGCGCCAGCTCTTCCGCTCCCATCATGTTTTTGGTGGACGCATTTTCCGGCACGTGCAGGCTGACCACGTCGCTCATGTTCAGCAGGTCAGAAAGATGCTGCACCTGCGTCGCGTTACCCAGCGGCAGTTTGTTTTCGATATCGTAGAAAAACACGTGCATGCCAAGGGATTCCGCCAGAATACCGAGCTGCGTACCGATGTGGCCGTAACCAATAATCCCGAGTTTTTTACCACGCGCTTCGTAGGAGCCCGCGGCCAGTTTATTCCACACGCCGCGGTGCGCTTTGGCGTTAGCTTCCGGAATACCGCGAAGGAGTAGCAGTAGCTCGCCAATCACCAGCTCCGCCACGGAACGGGTGTTGGAGAACGGGGCGTTAAAGACCGGGATACCGCGTTTTGCGGCGGCATTCAGATCAACCTGGTTGGTACCGATACAGAAACAGCCAATCGCCACCAGCTTTTCCGCCGCAGCAATAACGTCTTCAGTCAGTTGGGTACGGGATCGCAGGCCAATGAAATGGGCATCACGGATGGACGCTTTCAGCTCTTCAGTATCCAGCGCGCCTTTGTGAAATTCGATGTTGGTGTAACCTGCAGCGCGAAGGCTATCGAGCGCTTTCTGGTGCACGCCTTCAACCAGCAGGAATTTAATCTTGTCTTTCTCCAGTGATACCTTTGCCATTTACCCGACCCTGTTTTTATCTGAACTGATGTTGTGCTGGATATAAATCCCGTGCAGCCAACATATCAAAAAAAACTATTGCAGCAATATGAACGTTTGCGTCGGCACTCTGAAGAAAAGTCATACAGAGCAAAATGACAGAGGAAAATGCTATGGAAATTTACAAACGCGGAAGGATCGGCAAAAGAGGCGGAAAAACGTGACACAAGTCACCGAATTTAGCTTTTCAAAATTTTTTAGCGGGGGGAGCGCTCCCCCCGTCAGATCATTTTACGATGGTTTTTACACCGTCAGCCGTGCCGATCAGCGCCACGTCCGCGCCACGGTTGGCAAATAACCCTACGGTAACGACGCCCGGAATGCCGTTGATCGCATTTTCCAGCGCAATGGCATCGAGGATCTCAAGGCCGTGAACGTCGAGGATCACGTTGCCGTTGTCGGTCACCACACCCTGACGGTATTCCGGACGACCGCCCAGCTTCACCAGTTGACGTGCCACGGCACTGCGCGACATCGGGATCACTTCGACCGGCAGCGGGAAACTCCCCAGAATGTCGACCTGCTTGGAGGCGTCCGCGATGCAGATGAACTTATCCGCCACGGAGGCAATGATTTTTTCGCGGGTCAGCGCCGCGCCACCGCCTTTGATCATCTGCATGTGGCCGTTGATTTCATCCGCGCCATCAACGTAAATGCCCAGACGGTCCACTTCGTTGAGGTCGAAAACAGTGATGCCGAGGCTTTTCAGCTTTTCCGTGGAAGCATCGGAGCTCGAAACCGCGCCCTCGATTTGCCCCTTCATCGTGCCCAGCGCATCGATAAAGTACGCCGCCGTCGATCCCGTACCAACACCGACAATGGTACCCGGCTGTACGTACTGGAGAGCGGCCCATCCTACTGCTTTTTTCAGTTCATCCTGCGTCATGATCGTTTTGCCTGTGGTGTGAAAACTCAGGGCGCATTATAGAACACGTCGAATGGATTTCGTCTGCCACGAAGGGAAAATTGTGTCATAGTGCAGATTAAGCAAAATTAAGGAGTCAGCCAGAGCAATGAAACGTCCGGACTACAGAACACTACAGGCACTTGATGCAGTTATTCGTGAACGCGGTTTTGAGCGCGCGGCGCAAAAGCTGTGCATCACCCAGTCCGCCGTATCACAGCGTATCAAACAACTTGAAAACATGTTCGGGCAGCCGCTACTGGTGCGTACCGTACCGCCGCGTCCAACGGAGCAAGGACAAAAGCTCCTCGCCCTGCTGCGCCAGGTTGAACTGCTGGAAGATGAGTGGCTGGGCGATGAACAGACCGGCTCCACGCCGCTGCTGCTGTCGCTGGCGGTGAACGCCGACAGTCTGGCAACCTGGCTGCTGCCGGCCCTTGCGCCGGTGCTGGCCGACTCCCCTATCCGCCTGAATCTCCAGGTTGAAGATGAAACCCGCACCCAGGAACGTCTGCGTCGCGGCGAAGTGGTTGGTGCCGTCAGTATTCAGCCTCAGGCGCTGCCAAGCTGTCTGGTGGATCAGTTGGGCGCGCTGGATTACCTCTTCGTCGGTTCAAAAGCCTTTGCCGAGCGCTATTTCCCGAACGGTGTGACCCGCGCCGCGCTGCTGAAAGCGCCTGCCGTCGCGTTCGACCATCTGGACGATATGCATCAGGCCTTCCTGCAGCAAAACTTCGATCTGCCGCCGGGCAGCGTGCCGTGTCATATCGTTAACTCGTCCGAAGCCTTCGTGCAGCTTGCACGTCAGGGAACCACCTGCTGCATGATCCCGCATCTGCAGATTGAGAAAGAGTTGAAAAGCGGTGAGCTGATTGATTTAACTCCGGGGCTGTATCAGCGCCGGATGTTGTACTGGCACCGTTTTGCGCCGGAAAGCCGCATGATGCGCAACGTCACCGACGCGCTGCTGGCGTTTGGGCATAAGGTGTTAAGACAGGATTGAAAAACAAGCCGGGTGGAGGCTTCGCCTTACCCGGCCTACGGGTTACTGAGCTGGCTTTTCAGTCGGCTCCAGCTGGAACACCACATCAACCTGATCGTCGAACTGAATGGTTGGCTGCTCGTAGGTTTCCTGAGCAGAAACCGGCGCGGCGTCCGCTTTCATCATCCGCACCATCGGGCTTGGCTGGTAGTTTGAAACGTGGTAACGCACGCTGTAAACCGGACCGAGCTTGCTCTTGAAGCCGGATGCCAGCTGCTGTGCCTGATGAATGGCATCATCAATGGCCGCTTTACGCGCTTCGTCTTTATACTTCTCCGGTTGCGCAACGCCCAGCGAGACGGAACGAATTTCGTTCAGCCCTGCCTTCAGCGCACCATCCAGCAATCCGTTGAGCTTATCAAGCTGGCGCACGGTCACTTCTACAGTACGCACGGCGCGATAGCCTTTCAGGATGCTTTTGCCGTTCTGGTAATCGTAATCCGGTTGAGTACGCAGGTTCGCAGAGCTGATGTCTTTTTTCGCGACACCGTTCTGTTCCAGGAAAGAGAGGTATTGCGCAACACGATCGTCTGCCTGTTTCTTGGCGGAAGCAGCATCTTTCGCCGCCACGTTCACTTCAATTGCCAGGGTTGCAACATCCGGTACCGCATCCACGCTTGCCGTACCTGAAGTGACAATGTGCGGGCCGTTTGGCAGTTCATTCGCCTGCACCGACACCGCACCTAAACTTACTAATGCCGCCAGGGCCATCACCTTAAACTTCACTGTCATTCCTCCATGTTGCGAAGAGTGCCCTGTTAACAGGGCTCATGCCAGCAAGCTTAGCGGGTCTTGTTCAGATGTCCATAAGACAACGCTTAGTTGAACAATCCCTGTACGTGATGAATGCCCTCTTTCGCCAGCTGGAAGGCAATAAACCACATCACCAGCCCCACCAGGGTATTGATAATGCGCTGCGCTTTGGCGGTACGCAGTCGTGGTGCCAGCCATGCCGCCAGGATCGCAAGACCAAAGAACCAGAGGAAGGAGGCGCTGACCGTACCGAGCGCAAACCAGCGTTTGGGCTCAACGTCCAGCTGTCCACCCAGGCTGCCGAGCACCACGAACGTATCAAGATAAACGTGCGGGTTAAGCCATGTCACGGCGAGCATGGTGACGATAATCTTCCAGCGCCCTTGCTTCATCACTTCGGCGCTCGCCAGCTCAAGATTGCTGCTCATGGCCGTTTTCAGGGCGCCAAACCCGTACCACAGCAGAAACGCTACGCCGCCCCAGGTAACCAGCGCCAGCAGCCACGGCGACTGCATCAACAGGGCGCTGCCGCCAAAAATCCCGGCGCAAATCAGCAGCAGATCGCTCACCGCGCACAGCAGGGCAATCATCAGATGGTACTGACGGCGGATGCCCTGATTCATCACGAACGCATTTTGTGGACCAAGGGGAAGGATCATGGCCGCACCTAACGCAAGCCCTTGAAAATAGTAAGATAACATAACGTAATTCTCGCAGAGTTGTCCTGGGGCAGACTATACTGCGGGAACGACATTAGAGGAAATGGATAATATTAATTGGGGATTAGCGGGGCTAATAAAAGAAAAGCCCGGTGTCGCTGACGCTTACCGGGCCTACGGAGACGTTACTCTGCTTCTTTGACTTTTTTGACGTTTACGTCCATCTGCGGGTACGGGAAGCTGATGCCGTTGGCATCGAAGTCACGCTTAATGCGCTCCAGCACATCCCAGTAAACGTTTTGCAGATCGCTGCTTTTGCTCCAGATGCGCACCACAAAATTAATGGATGATGCGCCCAGTTCATTCAGACGAACGGTCTGCTCGCGGTCCTTCAGAATACGGTCATCTGAAGCAATGATGTTGGTAATCAGAGACTTCACCTGATCGATATCGGAATCGTACGCCACGCTGATGATCAGCTCGTTACGACGCACCGGCTCGCGGGAGAAGTTAATGATATTGCCGGCAATGATTTTCCCGTTCGGTACCACCACAATACGACCGTCGACAGTACGCAGAGTGGTAGAGAAAATCTGTACCTGCAACACGGTACCCGCGATCCCGCCTAAATCCACGTATTCACCGGAACGGAACGGACGGAAGGTTACCAGCAGTACGCCCGCCGCCAGGTTCGACAGCGAACCCTGTAATGCCAGACCAATGGCCAGACCGGCAGCACCGAGCACAGCGATGACGGATGCCGTCTGCACGCCGACACGCCCCAGCGCCGCAATCAGCGTAAAGGCGATGATGCCGTAACGCACCAGCGCGGAGAGGAAATCGGCGACCGTGGCGTCAATGTGACGTGCAACCATCACCCGGTTGACCGCGTTCGATACGATACGCGCCACGATCATCCCGACAATGATGATGGCAATAGCGGCAACAATATTCACAGCGTAGCTCAGCAGTAGCGCCTGGTTGCGCACCAGCCAGTTACCCGCGTGATTGATGCTGTCTACAACATCAAGTTGTTCCATTTATTCTTCCTTTTGCTAAACCAAAACACAAAATCTATCCCTTAAGGGGACAGGCAGGTCAGTAAAGGGTAAACAAAAAGAGCGGGTAATGCCAAACAGATCACAAAATCAGGTATTGCAGGATATTGAAAAAGCATAAAAAAAGGCCCGCATTTGCGGGCCTTCTGATGTGCTGTCAGCAGTACAAATTACAGAACGTCAACCGCGTTCAGTTCTTTGAATGCCTGCTCCAGACGAGTAATCATAGAAGTCTGGGCAGCGCGCAGCCATACGCGTGGATCGTAGTATTTCTTGTTCGGCTGGTCTTCGCCTTTCGGGTTGCCCAGCTGACCTTGCAGGTAAGCTTCGTTGGTTTTGTAGTATTGCAGGATACCGTCCCAGGTTGCCCACTGGGTGTCGGTATCGATGTTCATTTTCACTACGCCGTAGCTTACGGAATCTTTGATTTCCTGAGCAGAAGAACCGGAACCGCCGTGGAAGACGAAGTTCAGGCTGTTGTGCGGCAGGTTGTGTTTCTTAGACACATATTCCTGAGAATCACGCAGGATGGTCGGGGTCAGAACCACGTTACCTGGCTTGTACACGCCGTGCACGTTACCGAAGGATGCTGCGATGGTGAAGCGTGGGCTGATTTTGCTCAGCTCGGTGTAAGCGTAATCAACGTCTTCTGGCTGAGTGTACAGAGCAGAAGCGTCCATGTGGCTGTTGTCCACACCGTCTTCTTCACCGCCGGTGCAACCCAGTTCGATTTCCAGGGTCATGCCCATTTTGGACATACGCGCCAGGTACTTAGAGCAGATCTCGATGTTTTCTTCCAGAGACTCTTCGGACAGGTCGATCATGTGAGAAGAGAACAGTGGCTTACCGGTTGCTGCGAAGTGTTTTTCACCTGCGTCCAGCAGACCGTCGATCCATGGCAGCAGTTTTTTCGCGCAGTGGTCAGTGTGCAGGATAACCGGAACACCGTAGTGCTCAGCCATCTGGTGAACATGATGTGCGCCAGAGATAGCACCCAGGATAGCAGCGCCCTGAGGAACGTCAGTTTTCACGCCTTTACCTGCGATGAACGCAGCGCCGCCGTTAGAGAACTGAACGATAACCGGTGCTTTAACTTTTGCAGCGGTTTCCAGTACGGCGTTGATGGAGTCGGTACCTACGCAGTTAACTGCTGGCAGAGCGAAGTTGTTTTCTTTAGCTACCTGGAACACTTTCTGTACGTCATCACCAGTGATAACGCCAGGTTTTACGAAATCAAAAATTTTAGACATGTTGCTTAGTCCTGTATCTTCGGCCGTTAGAAAAGGTGCGAGCTCTGATAAGCGCGCTGAAAATTGGGCAGGTTTCCCTGCCCCTGAATGGCTTACTTCTTAGCGCGCTCTTCGAGCATTGCTACTGCTGGCAGGACTTTGCCTTCCACGAATTCGAGGAATGCGCCGCCACCAGTGGAGATGTAGGAGATCTTGTCAGCGATACCGAACAGGTCGATAGCTGCCAGGGTGTCACCACCGCCTGCGATAGAGAACGCTTCGCTGTCTGCGATAGCGTTAGCCACGATTTCAGTCCCTTTGCGGAAGTTCGGGAATTCGAACACGCCGACAGGACCGTTCCACAGGATAGTTTTTGCGTTTTTCAGGATTTCAGCCAGTTTCTGTGCAGAAACGTCGCCCAGGTCCAGAATCTGCTCTTCATCTTTGATGTCATTAACAGATTTAAGGGTTGCGGTAGCAGTTTCGGAGAACTCGGTCGCCACGCGAACGTCAGTTGGAACCGGAATATCACAGGTGCTCAGCAGGCGTTTGGCTTCGTCAACCAGATCCGCTTCGTAAAGGGATTTACCCACGTTGTGGCCTTGCGCAGCAACGAAGGTGTTCGCGATACCACCGCCAACGATCAGCTGGTCAGCGATTTTGGACAGGGAATCCAGAACGGTCAGTTTGGTAGAAACTTTAGAACCACCAACGATAGCGACCATAGGACGAGCAGGTTCTTTCAGTGCTTTACCCAGCGCTTCCAGTTCATCAGCCAGCAGTGGACCTGCACAGGCGACGTCTGCGAATTTACCGATACCGTGGGTAGAAGCCTGCGCACGGTGAGCCGTACCGAATGCATCCATCACGAATACGTCGCACAGCGCAGCGTATTTTTTGGACAGGGTTTCGTCGTCTTTCTTTTCGCCTTTGTTGAAGCGAACGTTTTCCAGAACAACCAGCTCACCTTCGGCAACTTCCACGCCGTCCAGGTAATCTTTCACCAGGCGAACCGGGTTGGACAGTTTGTCTTTCAGGTAATTAACAACCGGCAGCAGAGAGAACTCTTCGTTGTACTCGCCTTCAGTTGGACGGCCCAGGTGGGAGGTGACCATCACTTTAGCGCCCTGCTTCAGAGCCAGTTCAATGGTTGGCAGAGATGCACGGATACGCGCGTCGCTGGTCACTTTGCCATCTTTAACCGGTACGTTCAGATCGGCACGGATGAAAACGCGTTTACCTGCCAGATCCAGATCGGTCATCTTAATTACAGACATGGTGAATCCTCTCGTTGATTCTTAAAGTTTTGCAAGCGCAAGGTGCGCTCTACCTGAAACCTTTTGCGGCCATGGCTAACGTGGTGTCGAGCATTCGGTTAGCAAAGCCCCATTCGTTATCACACCAGACCAGCGTCTTGATGAGGTGCGCACCACTGACTCGCGTCTGCGTGCCATCCACGATGGCGCTGTGCGGGTCGTGGTTAAAATCTACTGAGACCAACGGTAATTCCGTATAGTCAACTATACCATGAAATGCTCCCTGTGCCGCTTTTTGCAGCAACAGGTTGACTTCACAGGCTTTTACCGGTTTTTTCACCGTCACGCTAAGATCGATTGCGGTGACGTTTATCGTCGGGACGCGCACGGCAATCGCTTCGAAACGGTCGTTAAACTGCGGGAAAATACGCGTGATCCCGGCAGCCAGTTTCGTATCCACCGGAATGATGGACTGGCTCGCCGCGCGAGTGCGTCGTAAATCCGGATGGTAGGCGTCGATAACCTGCTGATCGTGCATGGCGGAGTGAATCGTGGTCACGGTACCGGATTCAATGCCATACGCATCGTCTAACAGTTTAATGACCGGAATAATGCAGTTGGTGGTACAGGAGGCGTTGGAGACAATGCGGTGTTCAGCCTGCAGCTCGTGCTGGTTGACACCAAACACGACGGTGGCGTCGAGGTCGTGACTGCCGGGATGGGAGAACAGCACTTTTTTCGCGCCAGCATTCAGATGCGCTTCGCCATGTTCACGGTTACCGTACACGCCGGTACAGTCCAGCACCACATCCACACCCAGTTCGCGCCAGGGCAGCTCTTCAATACTGTTCTCATGCAGCACGCGGATGGCATCGTCACCGACGAACAGCTGTTCCCTTTCCTGGCGAACGTCCCAGGCAAAGCGACCGTGGCTGGTGTCATATTTCAACAAATGCGCCATGCCCGCAGCATCCGCCAGTTCATTGATTGCCACCACGGTGATTTCCGCACGACGCCCGGATTCATATAAAGCACGAACCACGTTGCGCCCGATGCGACCGAAGCCATTAATCGCTACGCGTACGGTCATAGATCTCCTGCAAAGCTATCCCTGAGTTTGAGGTGGCTGAAAGAGTAATCCAGCGACGCCCGAAGGGGAATCCTTGCTGTCACAAACTGCGATTGATTGGTCAATTGTCGAACATTTAATCGACTGAAACGCTTCAGCAAGAATAAGCGAATCGGGGAATAAAAGGAATCTCTGTCCAGATTAAGAGCGATTTTATCTGATCTCCATCACATTTTTCCGGAATAATCCCTTTTCTTCCCGCCACGTAAAACGCGGCGGGTTGACCGGTGCACCCATGGAAAGCCGCGAAGGATCAGACGAGTCGGTATTCGCCATTTGCCGACATCATCAGTTCCACATTGGCAGAACGGCTGTGACGCAAAACACGCTCCACGTTTGGCCCGTCGGTGCGCGCATAAAACGCGTCGGCGTCGGCCTGAGAGAGTCCCCCGGCCAGCTTACGCCCTACCAGGCGCGTACGTAACGCTTCAGCGGGCGCGCGAATGAACAATGAAAAATCGCAATATTCCATCAGCGTTCGCCATCGTTCGTCATCAAGCAGCAGCCAGTTACCCTCAACAATCACGACAGGGGCCGTTACCACAATAGCCTCTTCGACAGGATCGTGCGTTTGTCGGTCATACTGCGGCCAGGTACTGTCGCCTTCTTTTATCTGCCGCAGATGTTGCGCAAGCCTGTCGACATCAAAGGTCTCGGGCGCGCCTTTGTACGCACGCAGGTTATGGGCCTCAAGCCACGCGTTGTAGTGATGAAAACCATCCATCGGCAACGTCTGGATCGGCGGCATCCCCTCCATCTGACGAGAGAGGAATTCCCAGAAGGCGGTCAACGTAGATTTGCCCGTCCCGGGCGGCGCGCTGAGAAAAACAATCGTACGTTTGCTGGCGCTGGCAGAATGCAGTTTCGCCAGTTGCCGCAGCAAAGGCTTATGAACATTTTCGATTTCGTCATCAGGGTAATGTGCTTCTACATGTAGCCCGTTAACCGTTAGCCCAATTTTCACGGCGTCAGTTCCTTTAAAATTGTCGTTACCGCCAGGGTGAGCGCCGTCTTGATCATTGCGGTAAAGCGCACCTCAGACCATGCGGCAAAGTCAGCAAATTTCATCGACTCCAGCGCGCTGAATAACGTCGCGTTACGGGTGATGCAATTAACGTTGCTGATAAAATCCCAGGTGATGTCATCGGCGAAGCCAGGGATCGTATCCTGCTCTTTCAGATACTGATAAAACTGCGAAAAATGCGTAATGTCGGCGTAGAGCCATTTTTCCATTTTCCCCAGCGCATAGATCAGTCGTAACGCCACATCAATGTCATCAAGCGGCCCACTCCGGGCGAGTAACGGCTTCACTGCATATTCCACGATCTCTTCATCGTTATCGACAAACAGCGACGGCAGAAAACATTTAATGCCCTGGAGCAAAAAAGACTGTGCCGTCGTCATGAATGCGAGGAGGTTATTCTGAGCATCCAGTTGCTCAAGCACATCGTCTTCTGTCAGCGTCGTCATTTGTATCTCGATAAATCACCGTGAATGCAGAGAGTCTATTATATTACACGTTCGATCTGCGCCGCCGATCAGTAAAGTTTGCGTGCGCACACCCTTCGCAACCTGTTGAATACCTTTAACCAGTTCGCCGCCCGTCACGCCCGTCGCGCTGAACAGGATGTCATTGCCCTTTACCAGTTCGCTAAGGGTATAGATACGATTGACTTCCACTTTCATCTCCGCACAGCGGCGGTGCTCCTGCATGGCGACCCGACGGTTCTCAGGACTCTCCCCTTTCGCTTCACAGAAATCGATCAGTTCCGCCTGCATATCGCCGCCCAGCGCTTTCACCGCGCAGGCGGAGATCACCCCTTCCGGCGCGCCGCCTGTGGTGTACATCAGATCATAAGGATTATCCTGTAAGCAGGTCAGTACGCTGGCAGCGACATCGCCATCGGGCAACGCAAACACTTTCACGCCCAGCTGCGTCGCCTCGGCAATTGCATTTTGCAGGCGCGGTTTGTCCAGCGTCACCATCCGCAGATGCTCCAGCGGCTTGCCCAGCGCCCGGGCAACGTTGCGAAGGTTTTCTGCCAGCGGGAGATCGAGGCTGATTGCCCCGGCGGCCGCTGCGTTAACCACCAGTTTTTTCATGTACATATCAGGGGCATGAAACAGGCTGCCCTCAGGTGCAAACGCCATCACTGCCAGAGCATTGCTTTGCCCCATCGCCACCATGCGGGTGCCCTCTATGGGGTCGACGGCAATATCTACCGCCGGGCCGACACCGCTTCCAACCTCCTCACCAATCCACAGCATTGGCGCATGGTCAATCTCACCTTCGCCGATGACGATACGCCCGCGAATCGCTATCGCGTTTAGCGCCTCGCGCATGGCGGTTACCGCCAGCCCGTCGATTCGGTTTTTATCGCCGCATCCGGTTTGCGGCCAGGCGGCCAGCGCCGCCTGTTCCGTAACGCGAAAGAGCGGCCATGCCAGAGACATCATGCTGCCGCCTCCCCAATATCCACCCCAAACTTCGCCAGCAAATAGCGCTCTGCTTTTTCATTCCAGATGCCGTGAGTCTCTTCCACAAGCCTTGCCAGCTCCCGGAAAAGCGGATCGGTTTTACCCTTTTCGGCAAAATCGGCAATGGCCGTTAACGGCATGGTGACACCGTTATAGATAAGCTTCTTGCCTCCAGGAATGTCCGGCAGGTTGAGTACCGTATGCGGCACCGCATCAAGGCCGCCGATGTGGGTCACCATAAACGACGGCTGAAGCTGGCCCGTCGCACTCAGCGCAATCGCCTCTTTCATGTCCTCCGTCGAGCCGCCGGAGGTGCCCACCACGTGGGTACTGTTGTAATGGACGTTGTAAAAATTAAACGGCACCTTGAAATTGCTGTCCGTTGGTCCGGCGAAGAAATTCAGGCACCCGTCCTCGGCGAGAAGATCGTCTGCCAGTTCAATGACCGCCGGAACCGCGGCATAGACAAACACGTCGTCAAAGCCGACATTGTCAGTTAATGCGCGTAACGTAGCGGCCGGGTTCTCCAGTTCAGAGGTATTGACATAGATAAGCTCAATACTCTTTTGTGCCGCCAGCTCAACCGGCAGGAGTTTTTTCGCCTGCGCGAGGCGGGCCTCATCAATATCTACCACCACAACGCGCGACGGCTGAATCCCGCCGTTAATCGCATAATCAATAGCGCCAATTCCCATCGGCCCGGCGCAGGCCAGAAGCGCAATATTACCTCCCGGTTTCACACCCATCCGGTGCTCATAGACATATTGCGTCGTATGATAATTGGCGTTATACGCGCCGATAATGCAGCACATGGGTTCCGCCAGCGAAGCCGCCGCAAAATAGGAGCCGTGATAAGGTAAAACGCAGCCCAGATTAATCGCGACCTCTGGAATAATCATATACGTCGCATTGCCGCCAAAATATTCATAGCTGTATCCAGCGGAATAACCGCTTGGCAATCCCATTGCCGGTTGTAAAACAAAGCGCTGACCTTTTTTATATTTCCCGGCAAGGTTTTTTCCGACCTCAACAATCACCCCGGCGCATTCATGTCCGGTAATGACCGGATGATTTTCCAGATCGTCCGGCACACGTTTATGTTCACTGCCTAATTTGGCTGCCTTCCAGGTGGATAAACAAACGCTGTCGGAAATTACGCTCACCAGCAGTTCATTGTCGCTTATTTCGGGCAGTTCAAATTCGCGGATACGAACATCCTGCTTGCCATAAATGGCAGCCACTTTCGTTTTCATAATGACTCCAGGAACCAGATAGATTAATTCGCCGTTAGATGCTTAAATAATTCGTCAAGATTCGGATCGCCGAGATAGTTTTTTATCAACACTAACGGTTTGTCACTGACCCGTTTAGCGCGCCCCTCCAGGCTGGCATGGGTAACAATAATGTCCGCGTCGTCAGGCACATTTTCGATGGCATAATGTTTTACTTCGATATTTTGTCCGGCTTTTTCCAGGCGCTTCCGGAATGTCGTCGCGCCCATAGCGCTGGAGCCCATTCCGGCATCGCAGACAAAAGCGATATGCTTAACATCCTGGTAAGAAAATTTGCCTTCCTGCTTCATGGCTTTTACGGCGTTGGCAGAATCATTGAAAGTATCTTCCGTTTCAGCTTCGCTATTTTTATCCATCTTCAGGATAAAAGAGGCGACCGCAAAGGTGACCAGCGTGCCTGCCGTTACGCCAGCAATCGTGGCGAGGAATGCGCCTTTAGGCGTTAACGCGAGGTAGGCGAAAATCGAACCCGGACTTGGGCCAGCCACCAGTCCACCGCCTAACAGGTTAAATAGCCACGTCCCGCTCATGCCGCCAGCAATCATCGCAATCAGCGTCAGTGGTTTCATCAGTACGTAAGGGAAATAGAGCTCATGAATGCCGCCCAGGAAGTGAATGATCATCGCGCCGGGGGCTGACTTTTTCGCCATTCCTTTGCCGAAAAAAGCAAAAGCCAGCAGCAGGCCTAAACCCGGCCCGGGGTTGGAGGCCACCATAAAGAAGATGGATTTACCCGTCTCGGAAGCCTGCTGCATCCCCAGCGGATAATAAACCCCCTGATCGATAGCGTTATTTAAAAACAGGATTTTTGCCGGTTCGTTAATCAACGACAGCAGCGGCAAGTAGCCTGCATGTACCAGTGATTCAATACACTCTTTAATAAAGTTATTGGCAATCGACACCGCAGGACCGATGACTTCAAACCCCAGCAGGCAGAGGATCATGCCCGCAATACCCAGCGAGAAGTTGTTGATGACCATCTCAAAACCCGCTGGAATGCGTTTATCCAGCATTCGGTCGATATGCTTAATCACCAGGCCGCCGAGTGGCCCCATGATCATTGAGCCGAGGAACATAGGAATATCCGCGCCGATGATCACGCCGATAGTGCCGATCCCCCCCATCACCGCCCCACGTTTGCCGCCAACCAGGTGTCCACCGGTAGAGCCAATCATCACCGGCAGTAAATAGGTGATCATCGGTCCGACAATTTTGGCGAAATGCTCATTTGGCATCCATCCGGTTGGTATAAATAATGCGGTAATAAATCCCCAGGCAATAAAAGCGCCAATATTCGGGATGACCATTGCAGTCAAAAAGCCCCCAAAAGCCTGGACCTTTGCACGAGCAGACTTGTGTTCCATAATAATATCCTGTAAAGGAGAGAATAATTATGCGCGAGCGATAATATCCGCCAGTTGCTTTTCTGACTTAGCGGTTAACAACGCTGACAGCATATCTTCTTCACATAATAACTCGCTTAATGCCTGGATAGCGTCGATATGTGAATCCGCATCCGCCGCAGATAAACCAATGAGTAATTTTACTGGCTCATCGTCGTCGGCAAATTGCACTTCCTGTTTAAGAAGCGTTAATGACATACCTGTTTTTAAGGCACCGCACTCCGGACGGGCATGAGGCATCGCTACACCCGGAGCGAGAATGTAATAAGGACCATTAGTGAGCGTCGAGGTTTTAATTGCTTCAATATAATCAGCGTTAATACAATGATTTTGCAGCAAAGACGACATGGAAAAATCAATGGCTTCCTGCCAGTCCTTTGCTGCGGATTTTATTGATATTGAGGATTCAGGGAAATAATCAATTAACCGCATATATCATCCTTATTTTATTTTTAGGGTACAACGTATCGCTAAAAACAAAATACGCCTGCGGTAAAATGAAATCAAACGGAGAGAAAATAGCGAGCATGTCAGAGTGGATTTTAATAAAACGAATAAAAACAGATCGTTAAAAACAAGAAATTAAAAAGCAAGTCTATATATGTGATATCCATTGCAAATTAAACATATTATAACTTTTCGTATTTGTGATGGAAATCACCAAATATATGTTGTTAACACCAAAGAAAATACCACCAAAATAAAAACGGGCCGCCTGAGCGACCCGTTTGCCTCACGGAGAGATTTACAGCAGTTCTTTCGCTTTAGCGACAACGTTCTCAACGGTGAAGCCAAACTCTTCAAACAGCTGTTCAGCCGGCGCAGACTCACCAAACGTGGTCATACCGACGATAGCGCCGTTCAGACCCACGTATTTGAACCAGTAATCAGCGATACCCGCTTCCACTGCCACGCGAGCGGAGACCGCTTTAGGCAGTACAGATTCGCGGTACGCGGCATCCTGCTTGTCGAACGCATCGGTAGACGGC
The DNA here is from genome assembly GCF_049236925.1 of Enterobacter cloacae complex sp. SYL003. NCBI lineage: Bacteria > Pseudomonadati > Pseudomonadota > Gammaproteobacteria > Enterobacterales > Enterobacteriaceae > Enterobacter > Enterobacter cloacae complex sp. SYL003. Next base: position 34,147 of record NZ_JBMKJK010000015.1, read on the forward strand.
ATGGAAACCACGCGCGCTTTCACGCCTTCAGCAGTCAGTTTTTCCCATGCGGCAACGGCCAGTTCAACTTCAGAACCGGTCGCGATAAAGATCAGCTCAGGCTGGCCCGCGCAATCTTTCAGCACGTAACCACCGCGGGCGATGTTTGCCAGCTGCTCTGGGGTACGTTCCTGCTGCGCCAGGTTCTGACGGGAGAGGATCAGCGCAGTCGGGCCGTCCTGACGCTCAACGCCGTATTTCCACGCCACCGCAGATTCAACCTGGTCACATGGACGCCATGTGCTCATGTTCGGGGTCACGCGCAGGGAAGCCACCTGCTCTACCGGCTGGTGAGTTGGACCATCTTCGCCCAGACCGATGGAGTCGTGGGTGTAGACCATCACCTGACGCTGTTTCATCAGCGCGGCCATACGCACGGCGTTACGTGCATACTCTACGAACATCAGGAAGGTAGAGGTGTACGGCAGGAAACCACCGTGCAGAGCGATACCGTTGGCAATCGCGGTCATACCGAATTCACGTACACCATAATGGATGTAGTTACCGGCAGTGTCTTCGTTGATTGGCTTAGAGCCAGACCACAGGGTCAGGTTAGATGGCGCCAGGTCAGCGGAACCGCCGAGGAATTCTGGAAGCAGAGGACCAAACGCTTCGATCGCATTCTGAGACGCTTTACGGCTGGCGATTTTAGACGGGTTCGCCTGCAACTTCGCAATGAACTCGTTCGCTTTCGCGTCGAAGTCAGACGGCATGTCGCCTTTCATACGACGGGTGAATTCAGCCGCTTCCTGTGGGAAGGCTTTCGCGTAAGCCGCAAACTTCTCGTTCCAGGCTGCTTCTTTCGCCTGGCCCACTTCTTTCGCATCCCACTGCGCGTAGATTTCAGATGGGATTTCGAAGGCAGGGTGTTTCCAGCCAAGCGCTTCACGGGTCAGTGCGATTTCCGCGTCGCCCAGTGGTGCGCCGTGGGAGTCGTGAGTGCCCGCTTTGTTCGGAGAACCGAAGCCGATGATGGTTTTGCACATCAGCAGGGACGGTTTGTCGGTCACGGCGCGCGCTTCTTCTACGGCACGTTTAATCGAGTCAGCATCGTGGCCATCAACGCCGCGCACAACGTGCCAGCCGTAGGCTTCGAAACGTGCGGCGGTGTCGTCAGTGAACCAGCCTTCAACGTGACCGTCGATGGAGATGCCGTTGTCGTCGTAGAACGCAACCAGTTTACCCAGCTTCAGGGTGCCTGCCAGGGAGCACACTTCGTGAGAAATGCCTTCCATCATGCAGCCGTCGCCCAGGAACGCATAGGTGAAGTGGTCAACGATGTCGTGGCCAGGACGGTTGAACTGTGCCGCCAGGGTCTTCTCAGCAATCGCCATACCCACGGCATTCGCAATGCCCTGACCCAGCGGACCGGTAGTGGTTTCAACGCCAGCGGTGTAGCCCACTTCCGGGTGACCTGGAGTTTTGGAGTGCAGCTGACGGAAGTTTTTCAGCTCTTCAATTGGCAGATCGTAGCCAGTGAGGTGCAGCAGGCTGTAGATCAGCATAGAGCCATGGCCGTTAGACAGCACGAAACGGTCGCGGTCTGCCCATGCCGGGTTCTGCGGGTTGTGGTTAAGGAAATCACGCCACAGGACTTCGGCGATGTCAGCCATGCCCATAGGGGCGCCCGGGTGGCCGGATTTGGCTTTCTGTACTGCGTCCATGCTCAGCGCACGAATAGCATTAGCAAGCTCTTTACGTGAGGACATTTTAACTCCAGATCGGACTGTTAAAGGCCATGCCCTTGACGACAGCGCGTTTTGGGCTACGCCGGAAAAAAGTGCCAACAATGTAACCCAAGCCGCAGGGCATGTACATGGACCATTCTTTTGCAGCTTAAGAAATCTCTGGATCATGCTCGCATGTTGCGCAATCTACTCGCCCGCCCCTGTAGATATTCCTTATACTTAGCCCGACACCGGCTTCGTTGACGGTGCATTTTTCGGAATTAATTCAGATTAACGAGTACGGAAGCAACATCATGAAAATGCGTGCAATTGGGCTGGCTGTGGGAACAACGCTCCTGCTAAGCGGCTGTCAGAATATGGATTCTAACGGCCTGATGACCTCAGGCGCAGAAGCTTTTCAGGCCTACTCATTGAGCGATGCGCAGGTGAAAGCGCTGAGCGACGAGGCCTGTAAGGATATGGATGGAAAAGCTACGCTTGCCCCGGCAAACAGCACCTACACGCAGCGTCTGAACAAGATTGCTTCCGCGCTGGGCGACAACATTAACGGTCAGCCGGTTAACTACAAGGTGTATATGGCGAAAGACGTCAACGCCTTCGCGATGGCTAACGGCTGTATCCGCGTTTACAGCGGCCTGATGGACATGATGACCGACAACGAAGTGGAAGCGGTGATCGGCCATGAAATGGGTCACGTTGCTCTCGGTCACGTGAAGAAAGGGATGCAGGTTGCGCTGGGCACCAATGCCGTGCGTGCTGCGGCGGCCTCTGCGGGCGGCATTGTCGGCAGCCTGTCCCAGTCGCAGCTGGGCGACGTGGGTGAGAAACTGGTTAACTCCCAGTTCTCCCAACGTCAGGAGTCGGAAGCGGATGACTACTCTTACGATCTGTTGCGCAAACGCGGCATCAATCCATCGGGTTTAGCCACCAGCTTCGAAAAACTGGCGAAACTGGAGGAAGGCCGTCAAAGCTCCATGTTTGACGATCACCCGGCCTCCGTTGAACGCGCGCAGCATATCCGTGACCGCATGGCGGCAGACGGAATTAAATAAAACTTCGGCCCGGTGCGCGCCGCGCTACCGGGCAACAAGGCTCAATCAGTACAGCGTTTTCTGTGGCGGCCCGGCAAACTTCAGGGCGCCAATCTGCCCCATCCGCACTTCCACCACCGACGGCCCCGGCATCGCCAGCGCTTCCGTCATCACCGCATCAAAGTCCTCAGCCCGCTCAACGCTCCAGGCCTGTAGGCCAATCGCCTGCGCCAGCAGGGTAAAATCCGGTGTATGCAGCGCGTTATAATACTGACGCCCGCCAAAATATTTATCCTGAATACCGCGCATTACGCCGTAGCCCCCGTCGTTCATGATGAGCAGCGTCACGTTGGCTTTCTCCTGCGCCAGCGTCGCCAGCTCGCCTAAATTGAGGCTCAGGCCGCCGTCGCCCACCAGTCCCACCACCTTACGCTGCGGGTTAGCAATCGCGGTGCCGATGGCCATCGGCAGTCCCATACCAATCGCCCCGGCGAGGGAGTGAATGTTCAGCAGCGGACCGTTAGCCCTGAACAGGCGGCTACCCCACAGGCTGCCGGACACGGTGATATCGCGCACCAGCAGGCCGTCTTTCGGCAGGGCTTTTTCTATGGCGTCGTTAAGCTTCGCATAGGCGCCGCACTGCTCGCGCAGCCCCTGCTCAGCTTGCCCGACCGCCTGCTGCACCTGCATATCCCACTGCGCGTTGCCCCACTCGCGGCCCTGCACTTTTTTAGCCAGCGCGCCAAGCAGCGCTGAACAATCGGCTATCAACGTGCTATCCATCAGGTAGTTACGGCTGGCTGCCGCCGGGTCGATATCAATCTGCACGCACGGGGACGGCAGCTCAAGCGTCCAGGAGCGGGTTTCGTTGCTGCGCAGACGTGAACCGGCGACCAGCGTAAAATCACACTGCGCAATCAGCGCCTCCACCGACGGCGAGTTGTGGAACGCCCGCAGGCTGGCGCGGTGGTTGTCCGGCAGCACGCCGCGCGCGTGGGTGCTGGAAATCACGGTGATGCCCGCATCCGCCAGTTTTTTCACCGCCTCAGCGCTACCCAGCGCCCCGCCGCCCAGCCACAGCAGCGGCTGTTTCGCCTGTTTGATCTGCGCCCACAGCGCGTCAACCATCCCGGTATCCACGGCTGGAACCGATGCCGGTTTGACCGGGGCGGTTACCAGCGACAGCGGAATTTTGGCGCCCTGAATATCAATCGGGATTTCCACCGAAACCGGTCCGCACGGCGGGGTCTGCGCGTCCTGGATGGCTTTATGCAGAATGGCTATCGCCTGATTCGCATTGCTGATACGGTACGCCCGTTTTGAGCTGGCCTTCAGGAAGGTCAGCTGATCGCGGGTTTCATGGATAAACCCGGTGTCGGCGTCCAGCCAGGCTTTCTCTACCTGCCCGGTTAAATGCAGCAGCGGCGTGCAGGCATTCATCGCTTCCACCAGCGCGCCTACCGCGTTCCCGGCCCCCGCGCCGGTGCTGGTCAGCGCCACGCCGAGGCCGGAAAAGCGCCCGTGAGCATCGGCCATGGTGACGGAACCGGCTTCACCGCGCGCGGGTACAAAGCGGATATTGCCCCGCTGCCCAACCGCATCCGCTATCGGCAGGTTGTGAATGGAGATGACGCCGTAGATGGCCTCAACCTGATACTGCTCCAGCGTTCTGGCGATGGCGTCGCCGACGGTTATCATTTCGCTCATTGCTCACCCTTTCTCATTCGCACCAGTGGTTGACGCTGTTACCCGTCGCCAGATAAATGCTCTTTTGTTGCATCCAGGCTTTCAGCCCCTGGATACCCTTCTCGCGGCCCAGACCGCTCTCTTTAAAGCCCCCGAACGGGGTCGAAATCGCAAAAACTTTGTAGGTGTTGATCCACACCGTGCCTGCCTCCAGCTGCTCGCTGAGACGCAGGGCGCGCCCGGTATCGCGCGTCCAGATCCCCGCCGCCAGGCCGTAAACCGAGTCGTTCGCCTCGCGAATAAGCGCCGCTTCATCGCGAAACGGCATCGCCACCAGCACCGGGCCGAAGATCTCTTCCTGACATGCGCGGGCGCTGTTGTGTAGCCCTTCGATAATGGTTGGCTGGAAGAAGCTGCCGTTTGCCAGAGCGGGATCGGCGGGGATCTCGCCGCCGCACAGCACGCGGCCCCCTTCCCGCTTCGCCAGTTCGACGTACTCGATCACGCTCTGGCGATGTTTTTCGCCGATCAGCGGTCCTACATGGACGCCGTCGGTAAACGGATGCCCGACGCGCAGCCCGCGAGTTAATTCCAGCAGCCTCGCCATCAGCGGGGCGTAAATACTCTCGTGGATAAACAGCCGCGATCCGGCGATGCACGCCTGCCCCGCCGAGCTGAAAATGCCGTAGCAGATCCCACGCGCCGCCTGTTCGATATCGGCATCCTCCAGCACGATAGTCGGCGATTTGCCGCCCAGCTCCAGCGAGGCCGGGATCAGTTTTTCCGCCGCCACGTGCGCCAGATGACGGCCCGCAGTGGTTCCGCCGGTAAAGGAAATTTTGCGCACGCGAGGATGACGCGCCAGCGCATCACCAATCACCGAGCCTTTGCCCGGCAGCACGCTCAGCAGCCCGGCGGGCAGCCCGGCCTGTTCAAAAATCCGCGCCAGCTCCAGCGCCATCAGCGGCGTGGCTTCGGCGGGCTTGAGGATCACCGCGTTCCCGGCGGCAATCGCCGGTGCGACCTTCTGCATTTCGCTGGCAATCGGCGAGTTCCACGGCGTGATGGCCGCCACCACGCCAAGGGGCTCGTAGCGGCTCAGCGTCAGCAGATCCGGCTGGCGCGGTGTCGGAAGTTCACCCTCCAGCAGCTCGCAGGCGGCGGCAAAGTAGCGCGCCGTTCCCGCCGTGCTCATCACCAGCCCGCACGCTTCCGCCAGCGGCTTGCCGTTATCCCGGCTCTGCATCTGCGCCAGTTCATCCACACGGGATTCAATAAGATCCGCCACCTTGTGCAGGATCTTCGCCCGCACGTGCGGAAGGCTGTTACGCCAGGCGGGATCGCGCCAGGCGCGCTCTCCGGCGTCTACCGCCTCCTCCAGGTCATCCAGACTGGCGGCGTTCAGCGTCGCGTTGATCGACCCGTCTGCCGGGAAGTGGCTCTGCATCGGGTTACCTCCGCCGTGTCGCCACTGTCCGCCGATAAAAATCTTCAGATCGTCCATCGTCACTCCTCAGCTCAGGGCCAGCTCGCGGCAGGCGCGCACCGCGCTCAGTGCCGCCAGGGTGGAGGTTTTAGGGTTAGACGCCAGCGGCAGCCCGCTCAGCTCCAGATGGAACTCGCCGAATAATCCTTCGACGTGCAGCGTGTGGGTGTTACGTTTCGTTGCCGGGTCAACCATCAGCTGCACGCGAGTGTCATCCATCCCGACGCCGCCGAGCGCCACGGTCGCCGCTACGTTGGCGTTCGCCGGGAACAGCCGCGCCGCCTCGCGAGCGCTGCCTTCAAAAAAGACCTTTGCCTCAGCCACTGAATTCAGATCGATAAGCTGCTCGGCATAGCTGCCGCGCCAGCTGGCCGGGCTTTTGCGCGACTGATAGGTGACGCGTTCAAGCCCACCCTCTTTCGCTGCCGCCAGCCCGTCGATACCGGCCATTGCACCGGAAAGCAGAGTCAGTTTTCCGCCCGCCGCGAGCAGGCGCTGCTCCAGCGCGCTGTCCGCCAGCGCGCCGGTGGAAATGACGGCCAGATGCCAGCCGCGATGCAGGATCTCTTCCCCGTACTGGGCCACCGCCTGCTGGCTGGCGCATTCCAGCACCAGATCCGGCGTTTGCGCGCACGCCATTGGCGACGTCAGCGCCTCGACCGCATCGCCAAACTGGTCGTGAATGGCGGCATGGTGAGACGCGCGCGCCACGATCCAGCCGATAGCCACACCGGCGGGCAGGCGCTCAATCACCGCCTGCGCCATGGCACCAAAACCAATCAACATTACCTTTTTCATGATGCGTCCTTACAGATGGCGACAGAAGCCGCCGGAAACGTCCAGCGCGGCGCCGGTGGTAAACGAGGCCAGCGGCGAGGCGAGGAACAGCAGCGCCTGCGCGGGCTCCTGCGGCTTGCCGAGGCGCGCCATTGGAATGCCGCGCTTGCGCGCGATATCCGCCGTCCACTCCGGCCAGCTCTGGCTTTTGTCCGCCCGGTTTTCAAAGCGGCGCTGCCACTGGCCGGACTCCACCATGCCGAGCAAAATGGAATTGACGCGAATGCCTTTACCCACCAGCTCTTTCGAGAGCGTCAGCGTCATGTTCAGCAGCGCGGCACGAGCAGCGGAGGTAGCGATCATGTGCTCCTCCGGCTGTAGCGCCAGCAGGGAGTTGACGCAGGTAACAGAGGCAATGTCTGACTGCTCCAGCAGCGGCTGAAACGCCTGCACCGGATTGATGACGCCAAACAGCTTCAGCTCTGCCTCGTGCAGCCACGCCTCGCGCTGGGTGTCATGGAAGTGCGCCACGTAGCCCTGCCCGGCGTTGTTGATCAGCAGGTCCGCCGCGCCAAAGCGCGCCTGCACCGCATCCGCAAAGGCCTGAACCTCGTCGGCATTCAGCACGTCGCAGCGGTAAGAAAAAATCTCCCCGTGGGGGAATTCGTTTTGCAGCGTCGCATGGGCGCTGGCGAGCCGATCCGGGTCACGGCCGCAGAAGGCGACTTTCGCCCCTTCACCCAGCAGCAGGCGCAGCGTTTCAAAGCCAATGCCAGAAGAACCGCCGGTGACTACCGCTACGCGCCCGTCAATTTGTGCATTCATCGCGCACCTCTTCGTTAATGCGTAAAAGCTGTTGGTTGAAAAACACGTCGTTATCGAGATAGCTGGCGTGCCCGGCCTGCGGAATGGCGGTAAACGGCATGCCGTAGCGCAGCGCCAGCCCCTGCACCAGTTCGGGCTGCGTTATCGCGTCCTGCTCGCCGCACCAGACTTCAAACGTGCCGGAGTATCGTTTAAGCCAGCCGTGAATGTCGTCATGCGCCAGCATCCACGCGGCGGCAAGGTAGCCTTCCGGGCGCAGCGTGCGCATGCCCGCCGCGACGGTGGCGATATCTTCCGCGCGCGCGCCGGGGCGCAGCAGCTTCGCGGCACGGGTCTGGGCGAGGATTTCGCCGCCCAACGCCATCTGCTGCTCGCGGTTGCGCCAGACCTGCTCCCGCTGCTCCGGCGCGGCATTGCCGTAGCCCTGCGCAGCGTCGGCCAGTACAAGATGAATGACGCGATCCGGGAACTTCGCCGCAAAGGCACTTGCGACCAGTGCCCCCAGGGAATGGCCCACCAGCACCGCCTGCCAGACACCGGCGCGATCCAGCATCGCCGCCAGCACGTCGGCGTAATCCCCCGCGTTTGCCCGCGCGACGGCCAGCATCGGGCTTTCGCCATAACCGGGCATGTCCCACGCCAGCACGCGAAAACCGTTCAGCGCCATCTGCTTGTGCCAGGACGCAGCGCCAGAGCTGATCCCGTGTAGCAGCATCAGCGGAATGCCGCTTCCCTGTTCACGAAAACCCGTCATGGCGCCCCCTTAGTTCCGCTTCACTTTCGAGAGCGGATGGTCGGACGGATAGGTCGGGATTTCCGGCTTGTTGGTCCCCAGCATGACGCACATCAGCGCCTCCTCTTCCCCGTGGTTAAACAGGCCGCGATAGATGCCCGGCGGGACGGAGATCAGGTCACGCTCGCGCAGCACGGTTTCGGTGTAGTTGTCGCCGTCCTGGATCATCAGCGTGATCTGCCCCTTGAGCATGAAGAACACCTCTTCTACGTCGTCGTGCAGGTGCAGCGGCCCTTCGCACTTCGACGGCAGTACCATGGTGGAGAAGGTAAAATGGTCCGCCTGCACGGTATTGGTGTCGTTCGCCACGCCGGTTGCGCCGGTGCCGATGTAGCGCATCTGCGCCCGGCGGTATTTCGGGTCAAAATCGGCCTGGAACTTCAGCGCGTTCCAGTCGTATTTACGGCCTTCGAAGCGCGCGATGCGCGACTCGACCCACTCTTCCATCGTCAGATGGTCAGGTTTGATGCCCGTTTTGTGGGTTACGGTTGAATCAGTCATGACACTCTCCTCAGTAACGTCTCAGCAGCGGCAGTAACAGGACGCAGCCCACCGCCGCCATCACCGCCAGAAAAATCAGCCCGGAATCCATGCTGTGGGTGAAGGCGATAAGCGCGCCCATCACCGCCGGCGACAGCGCGCCTGCAAAGTTTCCCAGCCCGTTGAAAATGCCGCCCGCCGTGGCGCTCACCCGGGGATGGGTGGCCTTCGCCAGCAGGGCGAAAATGTTGGGCGCGCCGGTGCCCCACATAAAGGTGCTGAAGCTCATCGCCGCGATGACGGCGAGCGGGGTATCGAGGTGCATCACCGCCGCCAGCCCCACCGCCGCCCCCGCCATCGAGATAAAGCAGGCCGCCGCGCGCTTATCGACCCTGTCCGAGAGCCACGCGCCAATCACTTCCCCCGCCAGCATGGCGATGAACGGCATCGACGACAGCCAGCCTGCATGCTCAAGGTGAATGCCTTTGCCTTTGATCAGGTAGCCCGGCAGCCAGCCGTTGATGCCCCACAGGTAGGTCAGGAACGCGATGTTAAAGATGCAGATGATCCAGAAATGCGGGCTGACGAACAGCTCGCGCCGCGCCGCGCGCCGCTCGTCCTGAGACGCCTGCGAGGTGCCGGGTTTAGCCTCCAGACGGATCCCGCGCAGGCCGATGCGTACAAAGATAAGCACCGGCACGGTAAGCATGGCCATGACAAAGAAGGTGCTCTGCCAGCCGAAGGTGTTCAGCAGCCAGAGGGAGAGCGGGAAGCCAATTGCCGCCCCTACCGGTGTGCCCAGCAGCCACAGCATGGTGGCGCGCGCCTGCAGATGCTGCGGGAAGTTGTGGCGCACGATGGCGAAAGCCAGCGGGAACAGCGGCCCTTCCGCCACGCCCAGCAGGATGCGCAGGACGATCATCAGCGTGTAGTTATGGGTAAAGCCCATCGCCACCATCAGCACGCACCACACAGCCATCATCCCGGTGAGCAGGCGCAGCGGCGCGATTTTGTCGCCTAAACCGCTCAAAAATACCGACGAAAAGCCGTAGCTCAGCAGGAAGGCGCTCATCAATATGCCGAGGCGCGTGGTGTCGAAATCAATGCCCATCGCCTGCTGGAAATGGGTATCCGAAAAGAGCGCCGCGATGCTGATTTTGTCGAAAAACGCCAGCAGCACGCAGGCCAGCAGCGACAACGGGATGGCCCAGCGCACCGCTTTTTCGGGCGTGCGGGTCCCCTCACCGCTCGCCTCAACCGGCGCGGTGTTCGTCTCTAGTGTGGTCATCTCTCCCCCTACGGGTGCGGGTTAGCTATCGCAGTGACATCAGTGAAAATGTCGGGTCGGCAAGCGGTACGTTCGACAGATCCCGCCCCGCCGCCATCCAGCGCTTCGCCAGCTTGACGGTGCGCGCATCGTTGAACGCCACCAGCTGCGTCAGCCGCCCGTTTTCATCCAGCGAGAAGAACAGCGCATCTTCACGCACTATCGTTTTACTCTCCGGCTGCGGAATACCGAGGATCTGAATGTTGTGCTGGTATTGATCCGACCACAGCCACGGCGCGTCGTCGTAGCCTGGCGCATCGGGATTGAGCATCGCTTTCGCCGTCGCCACCGCCTGATTCTGGGCGAAGGCCCAGGACTGGATGCACAGGCCGTAGTGATGGTGCTGGGCGACATCGCCTGCGGCAAAGATGAACGGATCCGAGGTGCGCCCCTGGGCATCCACCACGATCCCGCGCCCGGTTTTCAGCCCCGCATCAAGCGCCAGCTCCAGATTGAGATCGACGCCGATCCCGACCACGACCGTATCAAAGGTTTCACGGTTGCCGTCGCAGTGGATGACCGGCAGTCCGCCGTCGTCCTCCAGCTCCAGCGCGCCGCAGCCGGTACGGATATCCACGCCCTGCTCGCGGTGAAGGGCCTCCAGGCGCTGGGACACCTCGCTGCTCACCGAGCGCATGCACAGCGCAGGCTGCTGCTCGAATAGCGCGACCGCTACGCCGCTTTTCCGCGCGGAAGCGGCAATCTCAAGGCCAATCCAGCCGCCGCCGATAATCGCCAGTTTGTGACTTTCCGACAGGCGACTTTTCAGGCGCTGCGCGTCCTGCCAGTGGCGCAGGGTGTAGACCTGCGGATGGCTGGCCCACGCCTGCGAAGGCAGGCGCGCCCGACCGCCGGTAGCGATTAAAAGGATGTTGTAACTAAGACATTCGCCGTTGCTTAAACGCACGATTTTCTCTTCACGATCGACTGATTCAGCACGCAGCGGGCGGTACCAGATCAGGTTCAGCGCCTGCTGCGCTTCTTCGCTAAACAGCCGCGGAAGCGCGGAGTCCGGCTCCAGCAGAGACGCTTTTGACAGCGGCGGCCGCTCGTAGAAATCCCATTCCTCTTCCGCCACCACGCAAATCTCGCCGTCGAAGCCCTCGTCACGCAGGGTTTTCGCCGCCCAGCCGCCCGCCTGGCCGCCGCCGATAATGACAATGCGCGACGTCATACCGCCTCCGGCCTTTTCTGCTGACGGCGCGTGTCGTGGTCAATCCCGCCCTCCACCGCCCATTCGGTAAAGGAGACCAGGGAGTGCTCCAGCTCGCGCGGCTGCCAGTTTTCGGTCAGGTAGTCGTCGTTGGTGTAATACTCAAACGCGCCGCCGGTCGGGCTGTTGACGTACCAGAAGTACGCCGACGACACCGGATGACGGCCCGGCCCGATAAAGGTGCTCCAGTCATGTTTATTCATCGCGATACCGCCGCCGATCACCTCGTGGATGTCGCGCACGGTGAAGGCCACATGGTTGAGGCCGCGCTTGCGGTTCGGCAGTTGCAGCAAGAACAGGTTGTGATGGCCGCCACGCGCCCCGCAGCGCAGGAACACGGCGCGGTTGATATAGCGATCCGAGACCTGGAAGCCGAGCACCTCGCGGTAGAATTTCTCCACTGCCGCCAGCTCTTCCACGAAGAACACCACATGCCCCACGTTGATCGGCTGGGCGCGATCGTAAACCGGGCTGGGCGTGTCGATACGGCGGGCGTCGCCCCACTGGTTTATTGGCTCGACGTTAAGCTCCACGTCGGTCTGCTGGGTCACCTGCACGCGCAGCGTCATGCCGTTCGGATCCAGGCATTCCAGCGCGTCGCCCACTTCACGAAAACCTGGCTGTTGCGCCAGCTTCGGGCGCAGCGCATCCAGCTCAGACTGGCTGGCAACCGCCCAGGTCATGCGGCGCAGAGTGTTGCCCGCTTCAAACGCGGGCGGCAGGTCGGGGCTGTCGATCGGGTTAAGCTCCACGCGCGCGCCGCTCAGGGTGGTGAAACGCTGGCCGCTGGCATCGCCCGTCAGGCCAAAATCACGCATAAATTTGGCGCAGTGCGTCAGGTCTTCCACACCAAATTCCAGCTTTTCAATTCCGGTTATACTCATCGTTCGTTGCCTCATCTGGCCCAGATTGGGCGTAAAACATGCCCGACGCAGTCAAGCGCCTGACGTTAACTCACTGATTTAACTGGCCTGTGACAGATACCCTAAGAAGCCAGAAATTTTATCCGCCGCGAGGCGAACCTCGTTTTGCAGGCGCTCGCGGTCGCTCAGTGGGATCTCCTCCGACGGCACCAGAATGCTGACCACCGCCGCCACGCGGCCGCTTCGGTCATACACCGGGTAGACGATGGAAGAGATGCCGTGGCGGAAGAAGGATTCGCCGATGACATACCCGCGGGCTTTGTCCTGCTGCACCATCTGCCACAGGGCTTCACGGTCGTGAAGCTGCCCCGGCGTGTTGCCCGGCAGGCGCTCATGCGGGAACAGCTGTTCGAAATCAGCGCGGGAAATATCGGTCAACAGCATGCGGCCCAGCGAGGTGCAGTGCACCGGCAGACGGGTACCAATGCTGACCTGGTTGATACGCGACCCGGCGGCGCTGACGCGGGCGATATAGATAATGTCGCGCCCGTCGCGGATCGCCAGATGGCTGCTGCACTGGCTCACGTCGCGCAATTGCTCGATCACCGGCTGGCCGACCTGCGCCACGTCCAGCGAGGCGATGTACTCAAAGCCAAGACGCAGCACGTTCATGCCCAGCGAAAAGGTATTGGTGCGCGTGTTGCGCTCCAGAAATCCCATGTACTCCAGCGTCTGTACCACGCGATAGGCGGTGGCCTTCGGCATATCCACCAGCCGATGCAGTTCGGCAAAGGTCAGATCGCGATGCTGCTCGCCAAAGGCCAACAGCAGCTGTAAACCGCGCTCCAGCCCCGGCACCAGATACTTCACTTCCTGATCGTTTGCCATCATCGCCCTACCTTAGTTAAAGACAAAACCGCCGTTGACCGGGATCAGCTGTCCGGTGATGAACCGCGACAGATCGCTTAACAGCCAGACCACGCTGCCGGTGACGTCTTCCGGCTGCTGCGCGCCCGTTAACGCGCGGCCGTTTTCGTAGAGCTGATGCCGTTCGGCGGGGACATATTCCGTCGCCTCGACGCGGGTTAGCCCCGGCGCGATGGCGTTAATGCGTATACGCTTTTCACCCAGTTCGCGCGCCATTGACCGGGTCATGGCAATCACGGCGCCCTTGCTGGCGACGTAGGCCATCAGGCGCGGCGCGCCCCACAGCGCGGTGTCGGACGCGACGTTCACGATGCCCGCCCCCTCGCGTAGCAGCGGTACGGCGGCGCGCGTTACCAGCCAGGTGCCTTTGACGTTGACGCTCATCACCCGATCCCAGAGATCCGGATCGTAATCGAGCATATTTTTGCCGCCGACGCCCGTCGCCATCGCCGCGTTGTTCACCAGACCGTCAATCTGCCCCTGCTCGCCAATCGCGCTGAACACCTGCTCAATGGACTGCGGATCGGCCAGATCGATAACGTGCGATTCGATCGCATATCCCCGCTCGCTCAGCCGGTGGGCGCTCTCGGCCAGCTCGCCTTTGAGGATGTCGCACATCACCACCGCCGCACCCTGCTCCGCGCAGGCCTGGGAAAAGTGGTAGCCCAGCCCGCGCGCGGCGCCGGTTATGACGATGCGTTTACCGCTCAGCAGCCCGTTCATCAGGCGGCCCCCTGCTGTGCTTCACGCATCGCCAGCTGCTCTTTGGCGGCCTTTTGCATCATGCGACGCAGGCGCGAGAGGCCAACGTCGTGCTGATACAGGTATTCATGATCGCGGGCGTTTGGCGCCAGGCTCTCCAGCACCACGCGGTCCTGCTCCAGCACTTCCCAGTGCAGTTTTTCCAGCCGGTTGCGGTACATGAAGCGCCACATATCGCGCTGCCAGCCCTGCACCCGGCGAATGCGCCAGAAGAAGACGCGGCAGTTGTCGTTATCTTCCGGCACCACCATGCCGACGATAAAGAAGTGGCCGCCCGGCCCGAAACGCTTCTTGTACGGAATGGAGAGACGCATCCAGCAGGTGCCGCTGTTGCCCAGCTCCACCCAGTCGAAGTTGACGCCGCTCTGCCCTTTCTTCTCAAAGATAAAGCCGGTTTTGGTCGGCTGGAGCACCATGTCGGCCTTGCGATCCCCTTCCGCCATCGAGTGCGAGGAGGAGTGCAGATAGGTGCCGTGCATCGGGTCCATCACGTTTTCCAGCGCGTACTGGTAATTGCATTTCCACGCGGCGGTGCAGAGGAAGTTGCTGAAGTTTTCCGTGTCGGCGAGTTCATCCGGGAAGGTCAGTTCGTCCGGCTGCTGATCCGCGGTGACGCCAAACCAGAGGAAGATGGCGCCGTGCGCCTCCTGCACGTTATAGCTGCGCACGCACTGCTGGCCGACCAGCGGACATTTATCCACAGCGGGCACGTCTTTCACCTCGCCGTTGCCCGCCACCTCTACGCCGTGATACCAGCAGGCGATGCGGTCGCCGAGGTTCCAGCCCATCGACAGGCGCGCGCCGCGGTGCGGACAGCGGTCCTCCAGCGCCTGCACCTGGCCGTCTTTGTTGCGCCAGACCACAATCTGCTCGCCCAGGCGGGTGATGCCCACAGGAGCAGACTGCACTTCCCAGCTCGCCAGCACCGGATACCAGAGGCCGCGCAGGCCTTTATCCAGATAGTGTTGTACGGTCGTTGTCATCGCGTTGCCCTCAGTAGCCGTTAACCTGTAAGAATGCCTGGAAGCTGGCGTCGCTCCACGGCTCGCCCTGCTGGTCGTGCATGCGCACCGCGTTCAGCCCGTTTACCAGCTCCGGCAGGGTTTCAACGCCCTGTTCGAAGAGCTCTTCCAGCGTCGCAATCAGCTTCACCTCCCAGCTTTCCGGCTCGCGGCTGCGGGTCTGCCAGATCAGGTTCTGGTACTCGCCCGGCTTGTGAATGGCGCCATTACCGCCCTCTGCCGGCGGGGTAAACTGGCGGCTTTCCGGCAGCGCCGGGTTGTAGTTCAGCGTGTCGCTCATGCCACGGTCTCCTCAACAAAGGTAATCTGAATCTGGTTTTCAAAGACCCGAACCGGGTAACGGTTGAGGTTGCGTCCTCCGGGGCCGTGCAGACACTGGCCGGTTTTGACGTCGAACACCGCCTCGTGCAGCGGGCATTCCACCTTGCCGTCTTCTACGAAGCCCTGACTCAGCAGGGCATAGGCGTGGGGGCATACGTCTTCCAGCGCGTAATATTCACCGTCGATCAGGTAAACGCCGATCTCTTTCCCGTCGACGTTGCCGCTAAAAGGGAAATCTTCCTGTACTTGTTCTGCGTCACATACGCCTATCCAGCTCATCACGATCCTCCAGGCTTTTGTTTCATATATGAAACTCTGTTTCTTATTTAATACGGTCAATATAAAAGCGATGAATGTTTCGTCAAGCGACAATGTGACGAATTTGTTAATCGATCGGCAATTAATTAACTAAGTGTGCAAGGGATCACGAAAAAATGCAGCGATATGAAATTTTCATTATTACAGCGTGAGAAATACGTTTTTTTAATGGTCTCTTATTTTGAATAAAAGATATTGACTTCCTTTCTTTTTACTCTTTAAAAATAAATTAACGTCACCTCTTTCGCGTTTCACCGGTGAAACTGATTTTTAATTTATCTTTAATAAACAATGAGTTTCACAGGTGAATCATTTTAGCTCCGTGACAATCACATTGATGAAAAATATAAGTTACAAAAAACGTAAGGCGGACATGATGACGGCAAGATGGCAAGGCACGATTGCGCTTTTATTACTCATTATTATTTCGTACGTCGATCGGGTAAATATCTCGGTAATGATTTTAAACCCGGAATTTGCCGAACATTTTCAGTTAAATGAAAACAGAATGTTACAGGGTCTACTCATGACCTGCTTTCTTCTGGGTTATGGTTTTTCCGCTCTATTATTAACGCCGGTTATTGAAAGCAAACTTCATTATCGGCAGGGATTATTAAGCAGCATTGCGATTTGGGCCGCGGTCTGCGCGGTTTCGCCTTTGTTAGGCTCGCTGACGGGAATGGTCATCGCCCGCGAAATAACCGGGGTTTGTCTACACCTTCACGCTGGCCTGGGGAATGTTGCTGCTGCGCATGCGGCGCGCAGCAGCAATCAGCGCGTAAGGCTTATTCGCCTTTTTTCGCTGCCTGGATGTAGAGCATTTCCAGCGCCAGGGTCGCCGCGGCCAGCGCGGTGATCTCGGACTGGTCATAGGCCGGAGCCACTTCCACCACGTCCATCCCGACAATGTTCAGATCCTTCAGGCCGCGCACCAGCTTGATGGCGCGGTCTGACGTCAGGCCGCCGATCACCGGCGTACCGGTACCCGGTGCGAATGCCGGATCCAGGCAGTCGATGTCGAAGGTCAGGTAGACAGGCATATCGCCGACGATCTGCTTAACCTGAGCCAGAATATCGTCCACGCCGCGATCGTTCACCTGGCCCGCGTCGAGTACGGTAAAGCCGTTGTCTTTGTCGAACTCGGTGCGGATGCCGATCTGCACGGAGTGGTTCGGATCGATCAGGCCTTCTTTCGGCGCGGTGTAGAACATGGTGCCGTGGTCGAATTCGCAGCCGTTCGCGTAGGTGTCGGTATGCGCGTCAAAGTGCACCAGCGCCATTTTACCGAAGTGCTTCGCGTGGGCGCGCAGCAGCGGCAGTGTCACGAAGTGGTCACCGCCGAAGGAGAGCATGCGTTTACCGGCCGCCAGCAGCTTCTCGGCGTGCGCCTGCAATTTTTCGCTCATTTCGCGCGCGTCACCGAAGGCGTACACCAGATCACCGCAGTCCACCACGTTCAGGCGCTCGCGCATGTCGAAGTTCCACGGGAAGCGGTTGTGCTCCCAGGCCAGGTTGGTGGAAACCTGACGGATTGCCGCCGGGCCATGACGTCCACCCGCACGACCGGACGTTGCCATGTCGAACGGTACGCCGGTGATCACCCAGTCAGCATCGCTGTCGTAAGGCTGGAAATTCATCGGAAGGCGTAAAAAACCAAACGCGTTAGATACCAGAGAGTTATCGTACTGATGACCTAAAGTGCTCATGTCCTGACCTCTTATAAAGTCGATACATTAAAACAGATGAAAAAAAATCCCCTCCGCGTCGTTAAACCCGACGAGGAAGGGATTGATTCGTAAATCGCATAGTGGGGCGAATTATCGCCGTTAATTCATACGGGTTCAAGTGAGTATAGGGCATCGTGCGGTCTGATGCCCTCACCCCAACCCTCTCCCACCGTGAGAGGGAGGTTTTACTACTCGTCTTCCAGATACGTATACCCGTACAGACCCGCTTCAAACTCTTCCAGGAACTGCTGCTGCAAGGCATCGTCCAGACCGGTGTTTTTGACCTGATCGCGGAACTGGGTGAGCAGTTTTTTCGGATCCAGCTGAACGTATTCGAGCATATCCGCCACGGTGTCCCCTTCGTCGGACAGCTCAACCTCCACGCTGCCGTCAGGGAAGACAAACACGTCAACCGCTTCGGTATCACCGAACAGGTTGTGCATGTTGCCGAGGATCTCCTGATACGCACCCACCATAAAGAAGCCCAGCATTGGCGGGTTCTCCGGATCGTACTCCGGCATTGGCATGGTCGTTGCGATACCGTCACCGTCGACGTAGTGGTCAATCGCGCCGTCTGAGTCACAGGTAATGTCCAGCAGCACCGCGCGGCGTTCCGGCGCATGATTCAACCCTTCCAGCGGCAGAACCGGGAACAGCTGGTCGATACCCCAGGCATCCGGCATCGACTGGAACAGGGAGAAGTTGACGTACATTTTGTCCGCCATACGTTCCTGCAACTCGTCGATAATCGGACGGTGTGCGCGGTTGCTCGGATCGAGCTGCTTCTGCACTTCATGGCACATGTTCAGATAGAGCTGCTCCGCCCACGCGCGTTCCTGCAGGCTAAAGGTGCCTGAAGAATAACCGACGTGAATGTCGTGCAGATCCATCTGGCTGTCGTGCAGCCATTCGCGCAGAGAACGACGCGTGCCCGGCTCGTGCATCTCCTGCCAGGTTTCCCACATGCTTTGCAGGGAACGTGGAGCATCGTCTGCCGGAGGCGTGGCTTCAGTGATTTCGCTGCGCTCAACGCCGATGATGTTAGAGACCAGCACCGTATGGTGCGCAGTGACCGCGCGGCCGGATTCGGTGATCACCGTCGGGTGCGGCAGGCCGTGCTCTTCGCAGGCATCGCCAATCGCCCAGATAATGTTGTTGGCGTATTCGTTCAGGCCGTAGTTGACCGAGCAGTCAGACTGCGAGCGTGTCCCTTCGTAATCCACGCCCAAGCCACCGCCCACGTCAAAGCACTGAATATTTACGCCAAGCTTGTGCAGCTCAACGTAGAAACGTGCCGATTCACGCACGCCGGTGGCAATGTCGCGAATGTTGGCCATCTGCGAGCCAAGGTGGAAGTGCAGCAGCTGAATGCTGTCCAGACGACCGCGCTCGCGCAGAATTTCCACCAGCTGAAGCACCTGGTTCGCCGCGAGGCCGAACTTGGATTTTTCACCGCCGGAAGACTGCCATTTACCGGAACCCTGCGACGCCAGTCGCGCACGCACACCAAGGCGTGGGATCACGTTCAGACGCTCGGCCTCTTCCAGCACGATCGCGATTTCGGTCATCTTCTCGATCACCAGATAGACCTTGTGGCCCATCTTCTCGCCAATCAGCGCCAGACGAATGTATTCGCGGTCTTTATAGCCGTTACAGACGATCACCGACCGGGTCATGCCCGCGTGCGCCAGAACCGCCATCAGCTCCGCTTTGGAGCCAGCTTCCAGGCCCAGCGGTTCGCCGGAGTGGATCAGGGACTCAATCACGCGACGGTGCTGGTTTACCTTGATCGGGTAAACGAGGAAATAGTCGCCGTTATAACCATACGATTCCCGCGCGCGTTTGAACGCGGCGTTAATAGAACGCAGGCGATGTTGCAGGATCTGCGGGAAGCAGAACAGTGCAGGCAGGCGCTGACCCTGGGCTTCACGGGCTTTCACCAGCTTAGCGAGATCCACGCGCGCTTTCGGGACGTCCGGATCCGGGCAGACACTGATGTGGCCCAGCTCGTTAACGTCGTAGTAGTTATTGCCCCACCAGGCAATATTGTAAGTGCGCAGCATCTTGCTGGCTTCCTGGGAGCTCATCGCAACCTCCTGCATAGAACGTAGTACACCCTGTTCGCCTGCTGACGAAGGCGAAAGCGAAGACATGTCGTCAGACATAGCGAACCTCAACTCTTTGTATTAAGTGTAAAACAGTTGACTACTATCGCAGCGTTATACGGCGATAACAACCCATTAACGGCTCCATTTCCCAGCAGAGTATGCTGAAATCCAGACCGTGCGACCGGTTTCTTATTCATATCATTGTAAAACACGTATCCGAACTCTGTATGACAAGGTTCGGCGAAACCACGAGAAAACTCCTGTATTAACAAGAGCGCCCTTGTTCAGTTTTCACAAAGCGTGACCGGCTCTGGAATCCTGAGAAGCACCGAGATGGGTATAACATCGGCAGGTGTTTAGACCAGAAGTGCGGGTGGGAATCAAATGCGCGCCAGAACGACTGCGCTGAATGAGCGGAAAACAATGGTTCATTATCTCGTATCACCTCCACGGCCGCCTCTGCTGAAACGGACCACAAGCCAAAGCTAAAAGTTCACTGCTTAACCCGGCTGGAAGTGGCGACACGATGTGTTCATCGAGCGCTTATTTTATATGAGCCGCGCGCCGCGTTTTATACCGAGAAGGTCGCTAAAAAGCAAAACAAAAATGCGCAGGTTGCCAGCGCCGTCAGGAAAAATTTCCAGCCGTGTTTTCAACGCAGTGAGAGGTGAGTCAAAAAAAACTGGAAATCGGGTGAAGAAGTGACCTAAAATAGACGTCCAGATGTTAATCCATCCATACCGATTAACACTCAGACTGCCAGTGTCAAAATCCTGCAGGCCTTGGTAGAATTATCTCCTTTGGCTATTCCACACAGCAGTTCGAGCTAACCAAATTCCTTTTAGGTGAAATAAAACATGGCAAAACACCTGTTTACGTCCGAGTCCGTATCAGAAGGACATCCTGATAAAATTGCTGACCAAATCTCCGATGCGGTGCTGGATGCGATCCTCGCGCAGGATCCAAAGGCGCGCGTAGCGTGTGAAACCTATGTCAAAACCGGCATGGTTCTGGTTGGCGGTGAGATCACCACCAGCGCATGGGTTGATATCGAAGAGATCACCCGTAACACGGTGCGTGAGATCGGTTATGTACATTCTGATATGGGCTTTGATGCCAACTCCTGCGCCGTACTGAGCGCTATCGGCAAACAGTCCCCGGACATCAACCAGGGCGTTGACCGTGCCGATCCGCTGGAACAGGGCGCGGGCGACCAAGGCCTGATGTTCGGCTACGCGACCAACGAAACCGACGTGCTGATGCCAGCGCCGGTGACTTACGCACACCGTCTGGTGCAGCGTCAGGCTGAAGTGCGTAAAAACGGCACCCTGCCGTGGCTGCGTCCGGATGCAAAAAGCCAGGTGACCTTCCAGTATGACGACGGGAAAATCGTCGGCATTGATGCCGTGGTTCTTTCCACGCAGCATGCTGAAGATATTGACCAGAAATCCCTGCAGGAAGCGGTGATGGAAGAGATCATTAAGCCGGTTCTGCCAACTGAATGGCTGAGCTCTGCGACCAAATTCTTCATCAACCCAACCGGACGCTTCGTTATCGGCGGCCCAATGGGTGACTGCGGTCTGACCGGTCGTAAAATCATCGTAGATACCTACGGCGGCATGGCGCGCCACGGTGGCGGCGCGTTCTCCGGTAAAGACCCGTCTAAGGTGGACCGTTCTGCGGCGTACGCTGCACGTTATGTGGCGAAAAACATCGTTGCTGCGGGCCTGGCTGACCGCTGTGAAATTCAGGTTTCCTACGCCATCGGCGTGGCTGAGCCAACCTCCATCATGGTGGAAACCTTCGGTACTGAAAAAGTGCCTTCTGAACAGCTGACCCTGCTGGTGCGTGAGTTCTTCGACCTGCGTCCATACGGTCTGATTCAGATGCTGGATCTGCTGCACCCAATCTACCAGGAAACCGCAGCGTACGGTCACTTTGGTCGCGAACATTTCCCTTGGGAAAAAACCGACAAAGCCGCCCTGCTGCGTGATGCTGCCGGTCTGAAATAAACGACTGCCAGCAGCTTAAACAGGCCAGCCTTTGTGCTGGCCTTTTTTATGTCGGGTGGCGGCTAAGCCTTACCCGACCTACGGGTAGTGAATTTTTGTAGGCCGGGTAAGGCGCAGCCGCCACCCGGCAATGTTTGGAACCGTTTACACCTCACTCTCTATACCCCGCTTTCAGAATATTCTCTTTGCATGATCGCATTTCTTCTGCTGTTACATTCCCTTTCAGTTAAGTCTGAAATTTGTGCAAACGCGATGCATATCAATTAATTTACCTCTATATTTTCAAAGCTTTAATTATTTTTACGGTTACAAACTAGTGTAACCGATTACACCGTTGTGATTTGACTCACATATTTTTATGAGCCGCTCACCTACTCTTAATATCGTAAAAACTGATAACCCAACTGGAGGGCATAATGCCTGACAATAATAAACAGGGGCGTACGTCCAATAAGGCAATGACGTTCTTCGTCTGCTTCCTCGCCGCTCTGGCAGGATTACTTTTTGGCCTGGATATTGGCGTAATTGCCGGTGCATTACCTTTCATCACCGATGAGTTCCAGATTAGCGCACACACTCAGGAATGGGTGGTCAGCTCCATGATGTTCGGTGCCGCCGTCGGCGCGGTCGGCAGCGGCTGGCTCTCCTTTAAGCTCGGGCGTAAAAAGAGCCTGATGATCGGCGCGATCCTGTTCGTTGCCGGCTCACTGTTCTCTGCCGCTGCGCCTAACGTTGAAGTGCTGATCCTCTCCCGCGTGCTGCTCGGTCTGGCAGTGGGCGTGGCGTCTTATACTGCCCCGCTGTACCTGTCTGAAATCGCACCGGAAAAAATCCGCGGCAGCATGATTTCCATGTACCAGCTGATGATCACCATCGGTATTCTGGGGGCTTATCTTTCCGATACCGCCTTCAGCTACAGCGGCGCATGGCGCTGGATGCTGGGCGTCATCATCATTCCGGCCATTCTGCTGCTGATTGGTGTCTTCTTCCTGCCGGACAGCCCGCGCTGGTTCGCCGCCAAACGCCGCTTCCACGATGCCGAACGCGTGCTCTTACGCCTGCGTGATACCAGCGCCGAAGCCAAAAACGAGCTGGAAGAGATCCGCGAAAGCCTGAAGGTCAAACAGTCCGGCTGGGCGCTGTTCAAAGAGAACAGCAACTTCCGCCGCGCGGTGTTCCTCGGTGTGCTGTTACAGATCATGCAACAGTTCACCGGGATGAACGTCATCATGTATTACGCGCCGAAAATCTTCGAACTGGCGGGCTACACCAACACCACCGAACAGATGTGGGGCACCGTGATCGTCGGCCTGACCAACGTGCTGGCGACCTTTATCGCTATCGGTCTGGTGGACCGCTGGGGGCGTAAACCAACCCTGACGCTGGGCTTCCTGGTGATGGCCATCGGGATGGGCGTGCTGGGTACCATGATGCACATGGGCATTCACTCCCCAACGGCACAGTACTTCGCCGTGGCGATGCTGCTGATGTTTATTATTGGGTTTGCGATGAGCGCCGGTCCGCTGATTTGGGTACTGTGCTCTGAGATCCAGCCGCTGAAAGGGCGTGATTTTGGTATCACCTGCTCTACCGCAACCAACTGGATTGCCAACATGATCGTCGGCGCAACGTTCCTGACCATGCTCAATACCCTGGGTAACGCCAATACCTTCTGGGTCTACGCCGGTCTGAACCTGTTCTTTATTGTTCTCACTATCTGGCTGGTTCCTGAAACCAAACATGTTTCACTGGAACACATTGAACGTAACCTGATGAAAGGTCGTCCTCTGCGCGAAATCGGCGCACACGACTGATCCTCCTGCGGGAGGCGCCTCTTGCGCCTCCCCGCTTCCCGCTTTATGCTCTGCCCCTATGAAATCTCCCCGTCTCCCCATCGCCATTCAGCAAGCCGTCATGCGCAGCCTGCGGGAAAAACTTGCCCAGGCCAACCTGAAGCTCGGCCGCAATTATCCTGAACCGAAGCTGGTCTATCAGCAGCGTGGCACCGCGGCGGGCACCGCCTGGCTGGAATCGTATGAGATCCGCCTGAATCCGGTGTTGCTGATGGAAAATCAGCAGGCGTTTATCGAAGAAGTGGTGCCGCACGAGCTGGCCCACCTTCTGGTGTGGAAACACTTTGGCCGCGTCGCGCCGCACGGCAAAGAGTGGAAATGGATGATGGAGGCGGTGCTCGGCGTTCCGGCTCGCCGCACCCACCAGTTCGAGCTGGAATCGGTACGCCGCAATACGTTTCCCTACCGCTGCCAGTGCCAGCAGCACCAGCTTACCGTCCGCCGTCACAACCGCGTGGTGCGCGGCGAGGCTACCTATCGCTGCGTAAAGTGCGGCGAACCACTGGTGGCGGAATAATCGCTCGAACTTTCAGGAACTTTCCTGATCTGACTGATTGCATACGGGAACAACATTCGTTACGTTGCGGGCTCGTTTTGACACGGAGTGTAAGATGTCCCGTAATGTTTCTCTCGCAGTCGCTTTTCTGGCGACGGCGCTCTCCGGCCATGCTCTGGCCGACGGTATTCACAGTTTCTCACAGGCAAAAACCGCAGGCGTAAAGATTAACGCCGACGTACCGGGTGATTTCTACTGCGGCTGTAAAATTAACTGGCAGGGTAAGAAAGGGGTCGTGGATCTGGGATCCTGCGGCTATAAGGTGCGCAAGAACGAGAACCGCGCCAGCCGAATCGAATGGGAACACGTTGTTCCGGCCTGGCAGTTTGGCCACCAGCGCCAGTGCTGGCAGGACGGTGGACGTAAAAATTGCGCAAAAGATCCGGTCTACCGCCAGATGGAAAGCGATATGCACAACCTGCAACCCGCCGTGGGTGAAGTCAATGGCGACCGCGGAAACTTCATGTACAGCCAGTGGAACGGTGGCGAAGGCCAGTACGGTCAGTGCGCCATGAAGGTCGATTTCAAAGAGAAACTCGCCGAACCGCCTGCCCGCGCGCGCGGCAGCATCGCCCGCACTTACTTCTATATGCGCGACCGCTACGATCTCAACCTTTCCCGCCAGCAGACGCAGCTCTTCAATGCCTGGGACAAGCTCTACCCGGTGACGGACTGGGAATGCCAGCGCGACGAACGTATCGCCAAAGTCCAGGGGAATCACAACCCTTACGTCCAGCGGGCTTGCCAGGCGCAAAAGAGCTAACCTACACTACGGCAATTCGCTTATATCGCATGACACATGGAATTTCTGACTATGCGCATCCCTCGCATCTATCACCCTGAACTGATTACCCCAGGCGGCGAAATCGCCCTGTCTGATGATGCCGCAAACCACGTAGGCCGCGTGCTGCGCATGGGCGCAGGCCAGGCGATTCAGCTCTTTGACGGCTCTAATCAGATTTTTGACGCTGAAATTACGCGCGCCGATAAAAAAAGCGTGCACGTGAAGGTGCTGCGTGGCGACGTGGACGACCGGGAATCCCCGCTGCACATTCACCTTGGCCAGGTGATGTCGCGCGGGGAAAAGATGGAGTTCACCATTCAGAAATCCATTGAACTGGGTGTAAGCCTCATTACGCCACTTTTTTCTGAGCGCTGCGGCGTTAAACTGGATGCGGAACGTCTGAACAAAAAGATCCAGCAGTGGCAGAAAATTGCCATTGCAGCCTGTGAACAGAGTGGCCGCAACCGCATCCCGGAGATCCGCCCGGCGATGGATCTGGAGGACTGGTGTGCAGAAGAGGAAAGCGGGCTTAAGCTTAATCTTCATCCGCGCGCCAGCGCCAGCATCAATACGCTGCCGCTGCCCGTTGAGCGCGTACGCCTGCTGATTGGCCCGGAAGGCGGCCTGTCGGCTGACGAAATCGCCATGACGGCGCGTTACCAGTTTACTGATATTCTGTTGGGACCTCGCGTTCTGCGCACTGAGACAACGGCACTCACCGCCATTACCGCCCTACAGGTGCGATTTGGCGATCTGGGTTGAAGCAAAGCCTGACCCATAACCGGAGAAGAACATGATTAAGCTCGGCATCGTGATGGACCCCATCGCAAACATTAACATTAAGAAAGATTCCAGCTTCGCTATGCTGCTGGAAGCGCAGCGTCGCGGCTATGAACTCCACTATATGGAGATGAACGATCTGTACCTGATCAACGGTGAAGCCCGCGCACGTACCCGCATCGTTAACGTCGAGCAGAACTACGAAAAATGGTACGAATTCGGCACCGAGCAGGATATTGCCCTGGCCGACCTTAACGTCATCCTGATGCGTAAAGATCCGCCGTTCGACACCGAATACATTTACTCCACCTATATCCTTGAGCGTGCCGAAGAGAAAGGCACGCTGATCGTCAACAAGCCGCAGAGCCTGCGCGACTGCAACGAGAAGCTCTATACCGCATGGTTCTCTGACCTGACGCCGGAAACGCTGGTCACCCGCAGCAAAACGCAGCTGAAAGAATTCTGGCAGAAGCACGGCGACATCATCATGAAGCCGCTGGACGGCATGGGCGGCGCATCGATCTTCCGCGTGAAAGAGGGCGACCCGAACATTGGCGTAATTGCCGAAACGCTGACCGAGCTGGGGACCCGCTACTGCATGGCGCAAAACTATCTGCCGGCCATTAAAGACGGCGACAAGCGTGTGCTGGTTGTAGACGGCGAGCCGGTGCCTTACTGCCTGGCGCGTATCCCGCAGGGTGGTGAAACCCGTGGCAACCTGGCGGCCGGAGGCCGTGGCGAACCGCGTCCGTTAAGCGAAAGCGACTGGGAAATTGCCCGCCGCGTCGGCCCTACGCTGAAAGCCAAAGGCCTGATCTTCGTTGGCCTCGATATCATCGGCGATCGTCTGACCGAAGTGAACGTCACCAGCCCGACCTGCATTCGTGAGATCGAAGCGGAATTCCCGATCTCGATCACCGGAATGCTGATGGACGCTATCGAAAAACGTTTACAGAAATAACCTGTGACAGCGCCTGTGTTTATCCCCATACTGGGCGCTGTCGCTTTTTAAACCAGGAAACAGTACCTCTGACAATGAATTTACAGCATCACTTTCTTATTGCCATGCCTGCTCTCCAGGATCCGATTTTCCGCCGCGCCGTGGTCTATATTTGCGAATACAACGAAGACGGCGCAATGGGGATTATCATCAATAAGCCGCTGGAAAACCTTCAGGTCGAAGGCATTCTGGACAAGCTGAAAATCCCTGCTGAAGCGCGGCTGCCGGAAATCCGTCTTGATAAACCGGTGATGCTCGGCGGACCGCTTGCAGAAGATCGTGGCTTTATCCTGCATACCCCGCCGGTTTTCTCGTCCAGCATTCGTATCTCCGATAACACCGTCGTCACCACCTCTCGCGATGTGCTCGAAACACTGGGCACGGCAAATCAGCCTTCTGAGGTGCTGGTTGCGCTCGGCTACGCTTCCTGGGAAAAAGGGCAGCTGGAACAAGAAATTCTGGACAACGCCTGGCTGACGGCCCCTGCGGATATGAATATCCTGTTTAAAACCCCTATCGCCGATCGCTGGCGTGACGCGGCAAAACTGATTGGCATTGATATTCTGACCATGCCTGGCGTTGCGGGGCACGCGTAATGAGCGGCACCCTTCTCGCCTTTGACTTCGGCACCAAAAGCATCGGCGTCGCTGTGGGTCAACGGATCACCGGCACCGCCCGCCCGCTCACAGCGCTGAAAGCTAACGACGGCACGCCGGACTGGAACCTTATTGAGCGCTTGCTCAAAGAGTGGCAGCCGGACGACGTGATTGTCGGTCTGCCGCTGAACATGGACGGCACCGAGCAACCGCTAACCGCCCGCGCACGCAAGTTCGCGAACAAAATTCATGGCCGCTTTGGTGTCTCCGTTAAGCTGCACGATGAACGTTTGAGCACCGTCGAGGCACGCGCTGGCCTGTTCGAGCACGGTGGCTTCCGGGCGTTGAACAAAGGCAGCGTGGATTCAGCTTCAGCCGTCATTATCCTCGAAAGCTATTTCGAACAGGGTTACTGAGCGCCGGGGCCTACAGCCGCCCCTGCGCCCGTCGCTCCGCCAGACTCTGCTCAAAGTTCTGCATCCCCGCCTGCTGCCCCGTTTGAATAATGCCCGGCAGTTGCCAGGTTTTGCCTTCGCGGATCAGGTTTGCCGCCGCCGACGTATTCACCAGTAGCTCATACAGCGCCACGCGCCCGCCCTGGACATCCTGACGCAGCTTCTGCGCCAGTACCGCACGCAGGCTTCCCGCCAGCTGATTACGAACCGGATCTTTCTCCTGCGCCGGGAAGGTATCGACCAGGCGCTCGATCGCCTGCGCCGCACCGCGCGTGTGCAGCGTGGCCAACACCAGATGGCCAGTCTCAGCCGCCGTCAGCGCCAGGCGTATCGTCTCGCTGTCGCGCAGCTCACCAAGCAGAATCACATCCGGATCTTCACGCAGCGCACTGCGCAGGGCCTCGGCAAAGGACGGGCTATGCTGGCCTATCTCCCGCTGCCGGATGAGGCAACGTTGACTCTGGTACATAAACTCCACCGGATCTTCCAGGGTCAGAATGTGCCCGTCCGTATGGTGATTGAGAAAATCGACCATCGCGGCCAGGGTGGTCGATTTCCCGCTGCCGGTGGCGCCGGTGACCAGAATCAGGCCATTGTCATTGGACAAAAGCTCCGGGATCGCGCGCGGCACGCCTAGCGCAGAGAGCTGCGGACACGTCAGCGGCAACAGGCGTAGCGCGATCGAAACGCCGTGCATATGCTTAAACGCACTGCCGCGCAGCCGCTGACCGCCTGTGAGGGTAACGGCAAAATCTACCTGCCCGTTTGCCCACCAGGCACCCTGCTGCTCGTCGTTGAGCCACGCTTTTAATAACGCCTCCACATCGGGGGGCGGAAACGGCGCAGGTTCAAGACGGCCTGACCTGCGCCAGCGCGGTGGTGAATCACTGCACAGGTGTAGATCGGAGACGTTATGCTTTACACTAAGGGTCACAATTTCTTCCACATCCATAGACAACTCCTCGGAAAATGAACGACATTGCGCATAACCTGGCACAGGTCCGGGACAAAATCTCAGCCGCGGCAACGCGTTGCGGCCGTGCTTCAGAAGAAATTACGTTGCTTGCAGTCAGCAAAACCAAGCCTGCGAGCGCCATCGCAGAAGCGATAGCCGCCGGTCATCGTGCCTTTGGTGAAAACTATGTGCAGGAAGGCGTAGATAAGATTCGCGCTTTCCGGGAGCGGGGAAATACAGACCTGCAGTGGCACTTTATCGGTCCGCTACAGTCGAACAAAAGCCGTCTGGTAGCAGAGCACTTCGACTGGTGTCACACCATCGATCGTCTGCGTATCGCTACCCGTTTGAGCGACCAGCGCCCTATGGAGATGCCAGCGCTTAACGTGCTGATTCAAATCAACATCAGTGATGAAAACAGCAAGTCCGGCATTACGCTGAGCGAACTGGATGCGCTGGCGGCGGACGTGGCGGCGCTGCCGCGCTTAACCCTGCGCGGGCTGATGGCCATTCCGGCACCAGAGTCAAGTTATGAAAGGCAGTTTGCCGTAGCACAGCAAATGGCTGTAGCATTTGAGGCGCTTAAAGCGCGCTATAACACGGTAGACACGCTTTCTCTGGGCATGTCGGACGATATGGAAGCCGCCATCGCGGCAGGCAGCACCATGGTGCGCATCGGCACAGCAATTTTCGGTGCGCGCGATTACACCCAATAATAAGGAAACCTGAGGAACGCCATGAAGACGTTGACTTTCCTGCTTTCAACGGTCATTGAACTGTATACGATGGCGCTGCTACTGCGCGTCTGGATGCAGTGGGCCCGTTGTGATTTTTACAATCCATTCTCACAATTTATCGTGAAAATCACGCAGCCCATTGTGGGGCCGCTTCGCCGCATCATTCCGGCAATGGGGCCGATTGACAGTTCATCTCTGCTGATGGCGTTTATTCTGAGCGTTATCAAAGCGATCGTGCTGTTTATGGTCATCACTTTCCAGCCGATTATCTGGATTTCAGCCGTTCTGATCCTGGTTAAAACCGTCGGCTCGCTGATCTTCTGGGTCCTGCTGGTGATGGCGATTATGAGCTGGGTAAGCCGGGGCCGTAGCCCGGTGGAGTACGCGTTGATTCAGCTGACTGAACCGTTACTGCGTCCGATCCGTAGCCTGCTGCCTGCGATGGGCGGAATCGACTTCTCCCCGATGCTTCTCGTTCTGCTACTGTACGTGCTGAATATGGGTATCGCGGAACTGTTACAGGCGACGGGTAATATGCTGCTGCCGGGGCTGTGGATGGCGTTATGAGTGCAGTTAGCCCCTGCGCCGACGGGCTGGTTTTACGGCTGTACATTCAGCCGAAAGCCAGCCGCGACAGCATTGTTGGGCTGCATGGCGACGAGCTAAAAGTCGCCATCACTGCC
Source organism: Enterobacter cloacae complex sp. SYL003 (assembly GCF_049236925.1). Classification (NCBI taxonomy): domain Bacteria; kingdom Pseudomonadati; phylum Pseudomonadota; class Gammaproteobacteria; order Enterobacterales; family Enterobacteriaceae; genus Enterobacter; species Enterobacter cloacae complex sp. SYL003. The sequence goes on from NZ_JBMKJK010000015.1 coordinate 63,951, forward strand.
CCGCCCGTTGACGGCCAGGCGAATGCGCATCTGACCAAATATCTGGCAAAACAGTTTCGCGTCGCTAAAAGCCAGGTCATCATTGAGAAAGGTGAACTTGGCCGGCATAAACAGGTAAAAATCCTTAACCCGCAATCTATCCCGACGGAAGTCGCGGCTCTGACAAAACAGGACTAAACCATGCAGAAAGTTGTTCTCGCCACCGGAAACGCCGGTAAAGTGCGCGAGCTGGCCTCACTATTACATGATTTTGGGCTGGACGTGGTGGCTCAGACCGAGCTGGGCGTGGACTCCGCCGAAGAAACCGGCCTGACGTTTATCGAAAACGCCATTCTGAAAGCGCGCCATGCGGCGCAGATCACCGGGCTGCCCGCGATTGCCGATGACTCCGGTCTGGCCGTGGATTTTCTGGGCGGTGCGCCGGGGATTTACTCCGCCCGCTATTCCGGGGTGGACGCCACCGACCAGCAGAACCTGGAAAAGCTGCTTGTGGCCCTGAACGACGTCCCTGACGAACAGCGTACCGCGCAGTTCCACTGCGTGCTGGTGTACATGCGTCACGCGGAAGATCCCACGCCGATTGTCTGTCACGGCAGCTGGCCGGGCGTGATCACCCGTGAAGCGGCGGGCAACGGCGGCTTTGGTTACGACCCGATTTTCTTTGTCCCGACCGAGGGCAAAACCGCTGCGGAACTCACCCGCGAAGAGAAAAGCGCGATCTCCCACCGTGGACGCGCCCTGAAACTGTTACTGGAAGCACTGCGTAATGGCTAATTTGCCGCCTCTGAGTCTTTATATTCACATCCCATGGTGCGTGCAGAAATGCCCGTACTGCGATTTCAACTCGCACGCGCTGAAGGGCGAAGTGCCGCACGATGATTACGTCGCGCATCTGCTGGCCGATCTGGATGCCGATGTACCGTACGCACAGGGACGTGAAGTGAAGACCATTTTTATTGGTGGCGGTACGCCGAGCCTGCTTTCAGGCCCGGCGATGCAGACGCTGCTGGACGGCGTGCGCGCACGCCTGAACCTGGCAGCGGATGCTGAAATTACGATGGAAGCCAACCCGGGCACCGTTGAGGCCGACCGTTTTGTCGAGTATCAGCGCGCGGGCGTGAACCGTATCTCCATCGGCGTGCAGAGCTTTAGCGAGCCAAAGCTGAAGCGTCTGGGGCGCATTCACGGCCCGGAAGAGGCAAAGCGCGCGGCGAACCTGGCAACGGGGCTTGGGCTGCGCAGTTTTAACCTCGATTTGATGCACGGCCTGCCGGATCAGTCGCTGGAAGAAGCGCTGGACGATTTGCGTCAGGCAATTGAACTGAACCCGCCGCATCTGTCGTGGTATCAGTTGACCATTGAACCGAACACCCTGTTTGGTTCCCGTCCTCCGGTGCTGCCGGACGATGACGCGCTGTGGGATATCTTCGAGCAGGGCCACCAGCTTTTGACCGCGGCGGGGTATCAGCAATACGAAACCTCGGCGTATGCGAAGCCGGGCTATCAGTGTCAGCACAACCTGAACTACTGGCGCTTTGGTGATTATCTGGGGATTGGCTGCGGGGCACACGGCAAAGTGACCTTCCCGGACGGGCGCATTCTGCGCACTGCAAAAACGCGTCATCCGCGCGGGTTTATGGAAGGCCGCTACCTGGAGCGTCAGCATGACGTCGAGGCGGTGGATAAGCCGTTTGAGTTCTTTATGAACCGCTTCCGTCTGCTGGAAGCCGCACCGCGCGCGGAGTTTGCGCTCTACACCGGGTTGTCAGAGTCGGTGATTCGTCCGCAGATTGACGAGGCGCTGGCGCAGGGGTATCTGACCGAGTGTGATGAGTACTGGCAGATCACCGAGCACGGTAAGCTGTTCCTAAACTCCCTTCTTGAGCTGTTCCTCGCTGAAAATCCTGAAGGCTGATTCAGGATTTTACATCCCGTTCTGCTGGTTGAGGGAAAGGCTGGCAGAGTGTGGGGATGGAAAAATCAAAACAACTCCGCAAACAAATGACACCCGAAGAATTACGCCTCTGGTATCTGCTCAGAGGTCGCCGCTTCTTTGGGTATAAGTTTCGCCGACAGATGCCGGTTGGGCCGTACATCGTGGATTTTGCCTGCTTTAAGGCGAAACTGATTGTTGAGCTGGACGGGGGGCAACATCAGGATAAAGAGGCCTATGACTCTCGTCGCACCGAGTTTTTGAATGCGAACGGCTGGGAAGTCGTACGGTTCTGGAATCATGAATTCAGGGCTAATGAGGAGGAGATGCTGATGGCTATTCTGCAACGATTGCAATGCCTGATGCCCTCACCCTAACCCTCTCCCACAGGGAGAGGGAACTGGTTACTCCCTCTCCCCTGGGGAGAGGGCCGGGGTGAGGGGCCCTACGCGCAGAGGCGTTACTTCAGCGTCCCCACCAGCGCCTTCCGGCTGTCTTCCAGGGACACCACGCGTTTACACACGTCTTTGCCGAACTGCTGGAAATCGGCTTCCTGATTCTTCCACTCGTTCTGAATCGAGGTTTGCAGTCCGCCCAGGCTACCCAGTACACCCTGCAACGGATTACCGCCGCCTTTCAGCACCGCTTTGGCGCCCATCTCGTTGATGCTGTCCTGGAGAATGCCGCCCATCGCCTGGTTCACCAGCTGCTGACCGTCGGCTCGCACCTGATCGATCGCCTTATAGTGGAACGTCAGGCCATCAGAGCGCGTCTCAATAATGCGGTTCATCTGTTCTTTCAGCTGTTTATCCAGCTTCGTCAGGCGGGTGCGCATATTGCTGCTCTCCCCCACCTCTTTGGTGATGATTTTATCCAGCGCCACGCGGCCCTTCTCAACGCGGGTCAGCGCGCCATCGTTTATCCATGGCAGCGCGGTACGCAACTCGGCCTGGTAGTCCATCGCCTGCTCGCGCTGGGCGGCCGTCAGGTTTTGCTGTTTGCCGTTAAACGTCACGTTGCCATCCGGCGTGATCACCAGATTGCCATTCTCGCCTTTAACCTGCACGGTTTGCGGGCTTAATACCACGTCGTCACGCGGGGTGACGCTACATTTATACTCCGCATGGGCGGTGGTTCCGATTGCCAGTAAAGCAACCGCCAGCAACGTTTTACGCATCTTCAACACTCCCTCAGACAAAATGGGCCAGCTAATGCTGGCCCCGTTCTTGCTTTATTAGTCCCACCAAACGTCGAAAAGTTCGCTGACGCGGACATCTTCCAGTTTGTGGTCTTCAAGCCATTTGCGTACCAGCGCCTGATGTTCTTCGGTGCATTTCCCCACTTCCTGGGTGCAAATCAGACCTTCCCACGCCAGATAGCCGCTACCGTCGAAGGCCAGCTTGTTGGGTTCGATCACCTCGTTGATGAACGCATCAACGTCCTGATCGATCTGCTCAACGCTGGTGCCTTCCGGGAAACGCCAGGCAACGGAGAAACCCACTTCCTGGAATTCTTCGATGTGCATCTTTTTACGCAGACGACGGCTACGATTCTTTGCCATTATTTCACCCTCTCGAACATTAAGTCCCATACGCCGTGACCAAGACGATGGCCACGCTGTTCAAATTTTGTCACCGGACGTGAATCCGGACGCGGTACGTAGTCGTTGCTTTCAGACTGGTTTTTATACCCGTCCAGCGACGACATCACTTCCAGCATGTGTTCCGCATAAGGTTCCCAGTCGGTCGCCATGTGGAAGACGCCGCCCAGCTTAAGCTTACTTTTCACCAGCTCGGCAAACGGTGCCTGAACGATACGGCGTTTATTATGACGCGCTTTGTGCCACGGGTCAGGGAAAAAGAGCTGAACCATGTTCAAAGAATTGTCAGGAATCATTTTATGCAGCACTTCCACCGCGTCGTGACACATAACGCGCAGGTTCTCAACGCCCTCTTCGTGGGCCGTTGCCAGACACGCACCGACGCCTGGCGAGTGCACTTCAATACCGAGGAAGTTCTGCTCCGGGCGCGCTTTCGCCATAGTGACCAGCGAGGTGCCCATGCCAAAACCGATCTCCAGCGTCACTGGCGCATCGCGGCCAAACAGCTCGGTAAAGTCGAGCGGCTGCTCGCTGAACTCAACGCCCATCACCGGCCAGTAGTTGTCCAGCGCGTGTTGCTGCCCTTTTGTCAGGCGGCCCTGACGGCGGACAAAGCTGCGAATACGGCGCAGCGGGCGACCGTTTTCATCAAATTCCGGTGAAATGACGTCGTTTTTCATAAAAGAGTTGTCTGCTTGTGAGAGTGTACGGGAAACGGGCATTATCCAAAGTTAAGGCTTCTATGCAAGCATGGGAAAGATCCGGTTTACAGCAGATTGACGCTGTGCTGCAATCTGCCTCCCTGATTAAGCGAATCGATGACCATGCAAGCCTCTCAATTTTCAGCCCAGGTGCTGGACTGGTACGACAAATACGGGCGTAAAACCCTGCCCTGGCAAATTGAAAAAACGCCTTACAAAGTATGGCTCTCCGAGGTGATGTTGCAACAAACGCAGGTCGCGACGGTCATTCCTTACTTCGAGCGTTTTATGGCGCGCTTCCCGACAATCACCGATCTGGCCAACGCGCCATTAGACGAGGTACTGCACCTGTGGACAGGCCTCGGCTATTACGCCCGTGCGCGCAACCTGCACAAAGCCGCACAGCAGGTCGCCACCCGCCACAACGGTAAATTCCCGGAGACCTTTGACGAGGTTGCGGATTTGCCCGGCGTCGGGCGTTCAACCGCAGGCGCAATCCTTTCCCTGTCTTTAGGCAAGCATTTCCCTATTCTCGACGGCAACGTCAAGCGCGTGCTGGCACGCTGCTACGCCGTAGAAGGCTGGCCGGGCAAGAAAGAGGTTGAGAAGCGCCTGTGGGAGATCAGTGAAGCGGTCACTCCGGCGAAAGGGGTGGAGCGTTTTAACCAGGCGATGATGGATCTGGGCGCGATGGTCTGCACCCGTTCAAAACCGAAGTGCGAACTCTGCCTGGTAAATAACCTCTGCGTGGCCTATGCGAACCACTCCTGGGCGCAGTATCCGGGGAAAAAACCGAAGCAGACGCTGCCTGAACGCACCGGGTACATGCTGCTGATGCAGCATGGCGACGAGGTATTTCTCGCCCAGCGCCCGCCGAGTGGCCTGTGGGGTGGTCTATACTGCTTCCCACAGTTTGAGGATGAAGCTTCGCTTCGGGCATGGCTTGAACAGCGCGGCATTGCGGCCGATACCCTGATGCAGCTGAACGCGTTCCGTCATACCTTCAGCCATTTCCATCTGGATATTGTGCCTATGTGGCTTCCCGTGTCCTCATTCACCTCCTGCATGGATGAAGGCACCGCTCTCTGGTATAACTTAGCGCAACCGCCATCAGTCGGGCTGGCGGCTCCCGTGGAGCGCCTGTTACAGCAATTACGTGTCGGTGCAATGGTTTAGCATCGGCAAGACAAAGAGGAATGAGTATGGCCAGAACCATTTTTTGTACTTTCCTGCAGCGCGACGCTGAAGGCCAGGATTTCCAGCTCTACCCGGGCGACCTGGGTAAACGCATTTACAACGAGATCTCCAAAGAAGCCTGGGGACAGTGGCAGAAAAAACAGACCATGCTGATCAACGAGAAAAAGCTCAGCATGATGAACCCGGAACACCGCAAGCTGCTGGAGCAGGAGATGGTGAACTTCCTGTTCGAGGGTAAAGACGTCCACATCGAAGGCTATACGCCACCGGAAAAATAATACTCTGCGGCTGCTGCCCGGCGGCGCTGCGCTTGCACGGGCCTACGGTTATGTAGGCCGGGTAAGCGCAGCGCCACCCGGCAACAGCAACCTCAAAGCAAACACAACACGCACTCCCGGAATGATGAAAAAACTATTAGCGCTAGCACTTGTTGCGCCGTTGCTTGTGTCTTGTTCTTCCAAAAAGGGCGATAGCTATAACGAAGCCTGGGTTAAGGACACCAACGGTTTTGACATTTTGATGGGGCAGTTTGCCCATAACATCGAGAACATATGGGGATTTAACGAAGTTCTTATTGCCGGACCGAAGGACTACGTTAAGTATACCGACGCCTATCAGACCCGTAGCCACATCAACTTCGATGACGGTACGATTACGATTGAAACCATCGCGGGGACTGAACCTGCGGCGCATTTACGTCAGGCCATCATCAAAACCCTGCTGATGGGCGACGATCCGGGATCTATCGATCTCTACTCTGATGCCGATGACATCACTATCTCCAAAGAGCCATTCCTGTATGGGCAGGTCGTTGACCAGACCGGTCAGCCGATTCGCTGGGAAGGTCGCGCGACGAACTTCGCAGACTATTTGCTGCAAACGCGCCTGAAAAGCCGCACCAATGGCCTGAAGGTGATCTATAGCGTTACGATCAACCTGGTGCCGAACCACCTCGACAAGCGTGCGCATAAGTATCTGGGCATGGTGCGTCAGGCGTCGCGTAAGTATGGCGTGGATGAGTCGCTGATCCTGGCGATTATGCAGACCGAATCCTCGTTCAACCCGTATGCGGTGAGCCGTTCCGACGCGCTGGGGCTGATGCAGGTTGTGCAGCACAGCGCCGGTAAAGACGTGTTCCGCGCGCAGGGGAAATCCGGTACGCCGAGCCGCAGCTACCTGTTCGATCCGCAAAGCAACATTGATACCGGCACGGCCTATCTGGCGATGCTGAACAATGTCTATCTCGGCGGGATCGATAACCCGACTTCACGTCGCTATGCGGTGATCACCGCCTACAACGGCGGTGCGGGCAGCGTCCTGCGCGTCTTCTCGAACGATAAAGTTCAGGCCGCGAACATCATCAACAGCATGGCGCCGGGGGACGTGTACTCCACGCTGACCACTCGCCACCCGTCTGCGGAATCCCGCCGCTATCTGTATAAGGTGAATACGGCGCAGAAGAACTACCGTCGCCGCTAGAAACCAACACCACCCCTCACCCTACCCTCTCCCCAATGGGGAGAGGGTGTTCAAGTTCCCTCTCCCCTTTGGGGTGAGGGGGCATCAGACCGCACCCATCTCATCCCACCCATACAAAAATGCTATTTGCATCACAATCCAAACTGCAAATTAATGTGGATTGCATTTTTTTGCGGGAGGTAACAAAACATATCGTTGCCAACTGATAGAATTGCATCAAATAACAACCCTGAATGTTCCTATAACAACATATCTCCCGCTCACTTGTGAGGAAAGTAACATGAACCTTAAGCTGCAGCTTAAAATCTTGTCGTTTCTGCAGTTCTGCCTGTGGGGTAGCTGGCTGACTACACTCGGCTCCTATATGTTTGTGACGCTCAAGTTCGATGGTGCGTCAATCGGTGCCGTCTACAGCTCGCTGGGTATTGCGGCTGTTTTCATGCCAACGCTGCTCGGTATCGTGGCAGATAAATGGTTAAGTGCGAAATGGCTGTATATGCTTTGCCATCTGGTGGGTGCGGGGACGCTGTTTATGGCGGCCGAAGTGACCACGCCGGGGGCGATGTTTATGGTGATCCTGCTTAACTCGCTGGCGTATATGCCAACGCTTGGCCTGATCAACACCATCTCCTACTACCGCCTGAAATCTGCCGGTCTGGATATCGTCACCGACTTCCCGCCAATCCGTATCTGGGGCACCATCGGCTTTATCATGGCAATGTGGGGCGTGAGCTTCGCGGGCTTCGAGCTGAGCCACATGCAGCTGTATATTGGTGCCGCGCTCTCCGTGCTGCTGGCGCTGTTCACCCTGACGCTGCCCACCATTCCGGTTTCTAACCAGCAGAAAAACCAGAGCTGGAGCACCATGCTTGGCCTGGACGCCTTCGCCCTGTTCAAAAACAAGCGCATGGCGATCTTCTTTATTTTCTCCATGCTGCTGGGCGCGGAACTGCAAATCACCAACATGTTCGGTAATACCTTCCTGCACAGCTTCGATAACGATCCGCTGTTTGCCGGGAGCTTTATCGTTGAACACGCGTCGGTGATGATGTCCATCTCGCAGATCTCTGAGACGCTGTTCATCCTGACCATCCCGTTCTTCCTGAGCCGCTACGGCATCAAGAACGTCATGCTGATCAGTATCGCTGCCTGGATGTTGCGCTTCGGTCTGTTCGCCTACGGCGACCCAAGCGCGTTCGGCACCGTGCTGCTGGTTCTGTCGATGATTGTTTACGGCTGCGCCTTCGACTTCTTCAACATCTCCGGCTCGGTGTTTGTAGAAAAAGAGGTGAAACCTGAAATTCGCGCCAGCGCGCAGGGCATGTTCCTGATGATGACCAACGGCTTCGGCTGTATTCTGGGCGGCGTGGTGAGCGGTAAAGTGGTTGAGATGTATACCACCAACGGCATCACCAACTGGCAGCCAGTGTGGCTGATCTTCGCCGGGTACTCACTGGTGCTTTTCTTCGCGTTCATCGTGCTGTTCAAGTACAAGCACGTGCGCGAGCCGCACGGTGCACAGCCGATCGCGCATTGATTGTTGTGCCCGGTGGCGCTGCGCTTACCGGGCCTACAAAACCAGACCGTAGGCCGGGTAAGGCGTAGCCGCCACCCGGCTATTTTATTCCAGAAAGCACCCACCCCACCGACAGCAAATCCGCGCTGCCGCCCGGGCTCAGATTGCGTTCAATCAATGCCTTATCCATCTTCAGCAACGCCTCGCAGTCCCAGCCGTTAGCCAGTAATTCCCGCGCGTAGCCCTGAACGTAGCGCAGCCCTTCAGTGCTGCCGCGCGAAACGAGATTACTGTCCTGGTTGATGGCCATCAGGCGCAATAACAGGTCATGAAGGGTGTTTCCCTTCCACTGCGCCAGCGCCTTACGCACCGTGCTGAAGCCGCTTTCTGCCTCACCGCGCGCGCCGGTTAAACCGTACTGTTGAAACTGTCGCTCTCCCGCCGTTGCCTGCCCGCAGCGCCCGCCCAGTTCCCGCGCCACGAGCCCACGACAGATGTTACTTACCTCACAACAGAGGCTATCCGCAGAGATATTTTTCACACGTCCGGCGGCGAAGCAGAGCAAACCAAGGGCAAAAATCCCGCCCTTGTGCGTGTTCACCCCGCCCGTGGCGGCGTACATCGCCTGCTCACAGGCCATTCCCATCGGGCGGATAATCCGTAGCTGCTCTCCAGCAGGTTTTTCCGCATGTGCTTCACCCAGTTCCGCAAAACGGGCAAACCACGGCGTAATCGCCGCAATGCTGCGGAGGAATAAGGTATGGTCCATATCGCGATGGGAGCCGTTATTGAGCCTGTCCACCAGCCCCGGTTTGGGCGTCAGCTCCAGCTCCTGCCACAGCGCCTCTGCGGCAAGCGCAGGAACATCAACCGGGCGCGGTTTAGTCGCGAGCAAACCAGTCATCTATCATTTTCTCCACGCGGGAAACCACCTGCTCAACGGGATGGTGCCGAGAACGGGAACAAGCGTGGGCAGGCTCGTCGCAAATCAGACAGCGCCTGAGGTGTGAACCCAACGACTGACGGCCAACGTGGCCGTTTTCAGGGCAGATCACATCCAGATCCCACAGTCTGCCGAGCGGGTGCGTCTGCTCCAGTTCAGCACAGTGCGCTTTAATTTCCGCCGCCGGATGCGCGACGCACCACAGCGCTTCAGGTCCGGTGGGTAGCCAGAGCACCTGGCGGTCCAGCACCTGCCAGCGGTTTTCCCACAGCAGCTGGTCGCACATCTGTAACGCCACGCCCATGGTGTTGCGATAGCGCAGGCTGTCTTTAATTTGCCCGGGCGTGACCAGCGTTAGGGAGATCACCGGTTGTTGATGGTGCGTAAGCCAGTCAGCCTGACGGGCTGCGCGGCGCTCTTTCGCCGCCAGCAGCGCGTCCAGGCTGACACCCGTCCGCACGGGTGTCGCAATAGTCATATTCACTCCTTTACCTGTCGAACGGTGTCGATCACGCTGCCGTCGCGGTAGCGGATCACCCCGACAATTTTGTCGGTGAACTCAATCGGTTTCGGTACGCCGGTCAGGGAAATCGCCCGCTCATAGAGCGCGTTGATATCTACAACCTTCAGGCCTGCTTCCATGAGTCGTTCGCGGATCTCCGGGCGCGCCGGGTTGACCGCAATACCGTGGTCGGTGACCAGCACGTCAATGCTCTCCCCCGGCGTGAGGCGCGTGGTAACGCGCTTCACAACGGTCGGGATGCGGCTTCGCAGCAGCGGCGCGACCACAATGGTCAGGTTGGCTGCCGACGCCACGTCGCAGTGCCCGCCGGATGCGCCGCGCATCACGCCGTCGGATCCGGTGATGACGTTGACGTTAAAATCGACGTCGATTTCCAGCGCGCTGAGGATCACCACGTCGAGCTGGTCGCAGCTTGCCGCCTTGCTGCCGGGGTTGGCGTAGACGTTGGTGGAGATCTCCACGTGGTTCGGGTTGCGCGCCAGCGAGGCCGCCGCCTGGCCGTCAAAGCACTGGGTGTCGAGCAGCTTTTCGATGAGCCCCTTCTCGTGCAGATCCACCAGGCTGCCGGTAATACCCCCGAGCGCAAAGCGCGCCTTCACGCCGCTGCGCTCCATCTTCTCTTCCATAAAGCGGGTGCAGGCGGTCGCCGCCGCGCCGGAGCCGGTCTGCATCGAGAAGCCCGGTTTAAAGTAACCAGAGTGTTCAATCACGTCCGCCGCATAGCGGGCAATCATCAGCTCGCGCGGGTTGCTGGTGACGCGCGCCGCACCGACGCTGATTTTCGCCGGGTCGCCCACGCTCTCCACCTGCACGATGTAGTCCACCTGATCCTGCACCAGGCTGGCGGGCATATTCGGGAACGGCACCAGCTCTTCGGTCAGCAGCACCACCTTACGGGCAAAGTGTGCGTCCACCATGGCGTAACCCAGCGAACCGCAACACGATTTGCCCTGCGTGCCGTTAGCGTTGCCAAACTCATCGCTGCACGGCACGCCGAGAAATGCCACGTCGATATTCAGCTCGCCGTCCTGGAGCAGCTTCACGCGCCCGCCGTGGGAGTGAATTTGTACCGGCTCGTCCATCAGCCCGTGGGAGATGGCCTCCGCCAGCCTGCCGCGCATACCGGAGGTGTAAATTCGGGCGATCACGCCGCTTTGAATATGCTCGATCAGCGCGTCGTTGCAGGTCATCAGCGAGCTGGAGGCCAGGGTCAAATTTTTAAAACCCATCCGCGCCAGCAGCGCCACAACGGTGTTGATCACCCGGTCGCCTTCGCGAAAGGCATGGTGGAAAGAGATGGTCATCCCGTCCTGCAAGCCGCTGCGCATGACGGCTTCTTCGAGGGAGGCGCAAAGCTTACGGTTGTGTTTCGCCTCGCTGTCCGCCAGCCACGGCGTCGCGCTGTGGGCGGTATCAAAGGGCTTCAGATCCCGCAGATGGGGGAAATTCACATGGAGAAGTTCTGTCTGATTCATTATGTCATCCTTACCGACGCACGCCGGAGGCCGCCGCGCGCTCCAGCACCACCTGCGCGTGGTTAATAATCGGTGCATCCACCATTTTGCCGTTGAGCGACACCACGCCCAGGCCGTTACGCTCGCCCTCTTCTGCCGCTTCAATCACCCGTTTGGCGTGCTCCACCTCTTCCCGTGTCGGGGCGTAGGCGTTGTGCAGCAGGTCAATCTGGCGCGGGTTAATCAGCGATTTGCCGTTAAAGCCCATCTTGCGGATCAGATCGACCTCGCGCAGGAACCCGGCTTCGTCGTTAACGTCTGACCACACCACGTCGAAAGCGTCGATGCCCGCAGCGCGGGCGGCGTGCAGCACGGCGCAGCGGGCGTAGAACAGCTCGGTGCCGTCGCCGCGCTCGGTCTGCATGTCCATTACGTAGTCAAAGGCGGCCAGCGCGATGCCGATCAGGCGCGGGGAGCTGCGGGCAATCGCCACGGCGTTGATGACGCCAATGGCCGATTCAATCGCCGCCATCACGCGGGTGGAACCTACTTCACGCCCGCACTCCTGCTCAATGCGCTCGAGGTGGCCTTCTAGCTCGTAGATATCGTCCGGGGTGTCGGTTTTCGGCAGGCGAATCACGTCTACGCCCGCGCGCACGGCGGCCTCCAGATCCAGCAGGCCAAACGGCGTGCTCAGCGGGTTAATACGCACCACGGTTTCGATATCCTGATACATCGGGTGCTGCAACGCGTGGAACACCAGCATGCGTGCGGTGTCTTTCTCGCGCAGGGCCACGGCGTCCTCAAGGTCAAACATGATGGAGTCGGGGCGGTAGATAAAGGCGGTGGAGAGCATGGCGGCATTGGCGCCCGGCAGGAACAGCATACTGCGGCGGAGTTTACTCATTTCAGCGCCCCCCAGTTGATGGCCTGTTCATCGGCGGCACGCAGAAGCGCGCTTTGCAGGCGGGCGCGGATCACACAGTCCAGCGCCCCTTTGTCTTCAATAATGATTAATCCCTGGTGCACGTTCATGGCGCGCAATGTGTCGTTGACCACCTGGCGTATTTGCTCGCCAAACTGCTTAATCACTTCACTGTGGATGACAATCTCCAGCTCACCGTGAGCGGGGGCGATTTTCACCATCAGGTCGCTGGACTCCTGCGTTCCGGCCAGCGCCTCCCTTACAATATTCATGATAAATTCCTGATAGTTATGCGACTTCCGCACTCGCACGATAATGTGCTTCGAGGTGCGCGAAGGTGGAGTCCGGGACAATCTCCCGGATCCGGGAAAACTGCTGTGTCTTGAGTAAACGGCGTACTTCCGAGGCCGAAATAGCGTTGCCGTTGGCTTTGATGCGCGGCATTTCCACCACGTCGATGTGCGAGGCCAGCAGGTCGTGCAGCGTCTGGTTGTACTGGCGGGTGATATCGCAGAACGGTTCCGAACCAATAAAACGGTGCGTGATGCCCAGCGCCGGGGCGATAAAGTCCCGGAAGATCAGCACGTCGATCTCGCTCCACGCCTGCTGCACTTTGCCGGTCTCCTTCAGGAAGTAGGCCGGAAACGTGGCGCGGGAGATGATGTACTGCGAGCCTTCATGCACCACCACGTTCGACAGATGCGCCACGCCCGCGCGCACCATCTCAATGCGCGCGCTGAACGGGAAGAACGAGGCGTCTTCACGCACCACGAACAGATGTAGGGCATCGCACTGCGCCGCCGCCTGCTCCACCAGATGACGGTGACCGAGGGTGAATGGGTTGGCGTTCATCACGATGGCACCAATCTTCTCCCCACACTTGCGGCTAGCGCGCAGGGATCGGCAGTAGCGCACGATCCCTTGCGGAGTGTTCTCCATTAGCACCGCGTTGTTCCCGCTCTGGGCAACCGGCCAGAAACCGCTGCGGCCAAAGCGTTCCTTATTGCACGGACGGGTGCAGAGGAAGAGGTGAAAATGGCCGCGCTCCAGCGCCGCATTTTCCACCTCTGCCAGCAGACGCGCGCTGAGGTTTTCCCCACGAAGCTGCTCGTTGACCGCCACGCACTTGATGACGTTGGCAGCAAGTCCGGCGCAACCCACCAGCTGCGCGCCGGACCAGGCTTCAACAAACAGCGTGATGTCGTTGTCCAGGCCAAGGCCGCTGTCTGCCAGCAGGTAGCGGATCTGGCTTAAGCGTTCCGGGTGTTTCGCCACAACGGTGTGGCGAAAATCAATGGGTTGCGATTGCATGCTGCCGCCTTACTCAGTGCGCTGCCGCGAGCCCGACGGCTGGCGCTTCCACGATCACGTTGCTCAGATGACCGATATGTTCGATCTCCACCTCAATGCGATCCCCCTCCTTCATAAACAGTGGCGGGTTGCGCTTTTTACCCACCCCGCCAGGCGAGCCGGTGATGATCACGTCGCCCGGGCTGAGACGGGTGAAGGTGCTGATGTACTCGATCAACTCCGCCACCTTGTGGATCATGCTGCTGGTGTTGTCCTCCTGCACCATGCGGCCGTTCAGCCAGGTGCGGATCGCCAGGCTGTGCGGGTCCGGGATCTCATCCGCCGTCGCCATCCACGGGCCGAACGCCCCGGTCTGCCGCCAGTTTTTCCCGGCGGTGAACCAGGTGTGCTGCCAGTCGCGGGCGGAGCCGTCCATGTAGCAGCTGTAGCCCGCCACGTGGCGCAGGGCGTCGTCGCGGCTGATGTTCTCCCCGCCTTTGCCGATGATCACCGCCAGCTCGCCTTCGTAGTCGAACTCGCTGGAGTGGCGCGGCTTCAGCACCGGCTCGTTGTGGCCGGTCTGTGAATCCGGGAAGCGGACAAACAGGGTCGGGGCCGGGTTATGCTGATCAAACTCCTTGCGCTTGTCGGCATAGTTCATGCCCACGCAAAGAATTTTTTCCGGCTGGACAATCACCGGTAAGAAGGTGATGGCGTTCAGCGGTACATCCACCGCGTCGTTCAGAAAACGGGTGGCCTGCGCCAGCCCGTTCCCCTGCAACAGCGCTTTAAGGTCGCCATAGCGGTCGCCCAGGCGGCGGCCTAAATCAATCACGCCCTCGGCCTGAACGATGCCGTAGCTGCGTTTACCCTGGTATAAAAAGCTTGCGAGTTTCATTGTTCTTTCCTGAAAACTTAAACGAGGAAGTTGCCCAGAATCAGCAGTGAGACAGAGACGTTAATCGCCCCGCCGATACGGGTAGCAATCTGGGCGAATGGCATCAGGCTCATGCGGTTGCCTGCGGTCAGGATCGCCACGTCACCGGTACCGCCCTGCCCGCTCTGACAGCAGGAGACGATGGCGACATCAATCGGGTGCATACCAATCTTTTTGCCAACGAAGAATCCGGTTGCCACCAGCGCGGAAACGGTGCTGATAATCACCAGCAGGTTGCTGACGGTGAACGCCGCCACCAGTTCATGCCATGGGGTAATCGCCACGCCAACGGCGAAGAGAATCGGGTAGGTCACGGAGGTCTGGAAGAATTTGTACACCACCTGAGAACCCTCCAGCAGACGCGGAGAGGCGCCATTGCAGAGCTTCACCAGCACCGCCATAAACAGCATGCCCACCGGCGCTGGCAGACCAATCAGCTTGTGACCGAGCATGCCCAGCATGTACAGCAGCACCGCCAGCAGCGCGCCGGAGGCGATGGTGGTCACATCCGCTTTGCCGGAGAACGCGGGTTGAGAGACGGTGGCATCGGCGTTGGCGCGGTTAGGCATCAACTGGCCTTCACCGGTCAGGTGCGGGTAGCGTTTACCGAGCTGGTTGAGGCAACCGGAGATGATGATCGCCGTCAGGCCGCCGAGCATTACCATCGGCAGCACGCGGCCGAGCGCCACGCCCTGATCCATGTGCAGCAGGGTGGCATAGCCGATAGAGAGCGGGATCGCCCCTTCCCCGACGCCGCCCGCCATGATCGGCAGAATGATAAAGAAGAAGATCTGGAACGGCTCGAGGCCCAGCGCCAGCCCAACGCCCATGCCGACAATCATGCCGACGATTTCACCGCACAGCATCGGGAAGAAGATGCGCAGGAAGCCCTGGATCAGCACGGTGCGGTTCATGCTCATGATGCTGCCGACAATAATGCAGCAGATATAGAGGTAGAGAATATTGGTGGATTTATAGAATTTGGTCGTGGACTCGACCACCACGTCCGGCAGCAGGCCGTAATAGACCAACGCGGAAGGGATAAAGGTGGCGCAAATTGCCGCCGCGCCGAGCTTGCCGACAATCGGCAGGCGTTTGCCGAACTCGCCGCAGGCAAAGCCGAAGAAGGCCAGCGTGGCCACCATGACCACGATGTCGCTCGGCAGTTTTCCGCCCAGGCAATCTATCGCAATCAGCGCGCCCGCCAGAACGAACAGTGGCAGAGGAATAATGCCGATTTTCCAGGTATCCATAATATGCCACCAGCGCTCTTTGAGCGATGGCCGCTGAATATCAATCGGGTCGTGGGTAACAGAGAATGAATCGTCAGTTGTGCTCATAATAAGCCCCTTAGTTATTTTGTGCGTCCAGCTTAGAGTCACAAAGGCTTACTTTATGTGAGGGATGGCATATTAAAAGCGAAGTTTTAATGGCCGCTATGGTTTTAATGGTTTCTTTTCTTTAATGTGATTTATGCCTTATTTATTGCCGTGGTTTTTATGGTTTCTTTTCTTAACTGAACAAAGAAATAACATTTATTCATTTAACCTTAAGAGGATGAGACTTTCGGAAAAATCTTTTACAGGCTGCGCTGTGCAAGGGATCACAAGTTTTCGGCAAAGCGGGCATCCTGGCCTTAAAAGATGATATATTCAGACGACCTGTTGATATCTCGCGTGATAGTTATGAAAGTATCGTTTCAGATCAAGCTGTTTATTTCGCTGGTCGCCTTTTTCTCAGTGCTGTTCGCATTACTGGGCGGATATTATTATGTCGATGTCGGCAGGCAGCTTTATCAGGAAATGAGCGCGCGCGCAAAAATACAGGCCGAAGAAATTGCGCTTATTCCTTCTCTGCGAAAAGAAGTCGAACAAAAGGATATCCAGGGCATCCATGACTTTATGCAGAAAATAGCCGCCCGCAGCGACGCCAGTTTTATTGTGATTGGTGACAATAAAGGGCTGCATCTTTTCCATTCCGTGTTTGCCGACCGGGTAGGCAAAACGCTGGTTGGCGGAGACAACGACGAGGTATTACACGGCAAAAGCACCATCACCATCCGCAAGGGCGGGTTAGGCATTTCGCTGCGCAGCAAAGCGCCCATTTTTAATGATGCCGGGCAGGTGGTAGGGATTGTTTCGGTAGGCTATCTCACAAGCTATCTGGACACCATCACCGTCAGCAAGGTGGTTAATATCCTGATTGCCGCCGTGCTGCTGCTTATCGCCCTGTTTATTTTCTCCTGGTTCTTCACCCGCAGCATCAAGAAGCAGATATTCTCTCTGGAGCCGCGCGAAATCGGCCTGCTGGTGCGTCAGCAAAAGGCGATGATGGAATCCATTTATGAAGGGGTGATTGCCATCGACGACGATCTCCGCATTGAGGTGATTAACCAGGCGGCGCGTAAATTATTAGGCTTACGCCAGCCCGCCCGCGAACTGCGGGGTCAACTCATCAGCCAGGTGATCGCGCCCGTCCCGTTCTTTAACGCGCAAACCATGCTTGCGAAAGACACCCACGATGAGATCTGTCGCTTTAACGATCTCACGGTCATTGCCAGCCGGGTGCGGATCATGCTGGAAGATGCGTTGCAGGGATGGGTGATCACCTTTCGCGATCGCAACGAGATCGACTCGCTCAGCGCCCAGCTCAGCCAGGTGAAGCGCTATGTTGATAACCTGCGCATTATGCGCCATGAACAGCTGAACCGCATGACCACGCTGTCCGGCCTGCTGCATATGGGCCGTTATGACGAGGCGATCCGCTACATACAGGCGCAGTCGGAACACGCTCAGGAGCTGCTGGACTTTATCTCGTCCCGCTTTAGCTCCCCGACGCTGTGCGGTTTGCTGCTTGGAAAGGCCGCCCGCGCGCGTGAAAAAGGCGTTGAGCTGAGCTTCGATCCGGCCTGCCGGGTGGACAAACCCTTCCTGCCGCTGCTCGAATCGGAACTAGTCTCGATCATCGGGAACTTGCTGGATAACGCCATCGAAGCGACCCAGCGCGCCCCGCTCCCGCATGCCCCGGTAGACGTGCTAATAAAGTTGAACGAGCAGGAACTGATTATTGAAGTCGCCGACCAGGGCGTCGGCATCACACCGGAGATCCGCGACCGGATCTTTGAGCGCGGCATCACTACCAAAACGCGCGGCGATCACGGTATTGGCCTGTATTTGATTGAAAGCTACGTCACGCAGGCTGGCGGTGCAATTGAAGTTGCCGATAACACCCCACGCGGTGCCATTTTCTCACTGTTTATTCCCGCCACGGGAACGGTCCGGCACCCCGTACAGGAACTGGAAGATACCGACTATGCAACATGAACTTATCGACGTACTGATTGTTGATGACGAGAACGAACTGGCGCAACTGCACGCGGAGCTTATCGGTAAACATCCGCGCCTGAGGCTGGTGGGGATTGCCGCGTCACTGGCCGACGCGCAGGTACAACTGGAGAGCAAACAGCCGAAGCTGATGCTGCTGGATAACTATCTGCCGGACGGCAAAGGCATCACCCTTATCAGCAACCCGATGCTCACCCGCGCCAACTGCTCGGTGATTTTCATCACCGCCGCCAGCGATATGGACACCTGTAGCCAGGCCATTCGTAACGGCGCGTTCGACTACATCCTCAAGCCGGTTTCCTGGAAACGCCTGAGCCAGTCGCTGGAACGTTTTGTGCAGTTTGCCGAACAGCAGCGCGTCTGGAAGATTGTCGACCAGCAGAACGTGGATTCACTCTATCAGCTACAGGCGAAAAATTATCGACTGGACAACGGCAGCAAAGGGATAGAGGAGAACACGCTGGCGCGGGTGCAAACGCTGTTTAACAACAAGGCGGCGCACTGCTTTACGGTGGATGAGGTGGTGAGCGAGACGGGCCTGAGTAAAACCACCACCCGGCGCTATCTGGAACACTGCGTGGAGGTGGGTTTTCTGACGGTGGAGATGCTATACGGGAAGATTGGGCATCCGAGAAGGATGTACAGGCGTAGTGCGACTTAACTCCCCTCACCCCGGCCCTCTCCCCAAAGGGGCGAGGGTGAAACGACGGCTCCGTGCAATCCCCTCTCCCCTTTGGGGAGAGGGTTAGGGTGAGGGGCCCTACTTTAACACGTACCCATACAGTCGCTTGATCCCGTCGGCATCCTTCTCGCTGTAAACGCCCTGCAACTCTGGCGAGAAACCCGGCAGCATATTAATGCCCTCTTCCAGCGCCAGGAAGTAGCGCTGTACTGCTCCACCCCAGACTTCCCCCGGTACCACGCACAGCACGCCCGGCGGGTATGGCAGCGCACCTTCGGCGGCAATGCGTCCTTCGGCGTCACGAATACGCACCAGTTCGACATTCCCGCGAATGTACTCCTGGTTGGCATCCTGCGGGTTCATCACCACGGCAGGCAGGCTCTCCTGGCGGAACATCGCCTTCTGTAAATCCTTCACGTTAAAGCTGACGTAGAGATCGTGCATCTCCTGGCACAGCTGACGGATCGTATAGTCGCGGTAACGCACCGGGTATTTCTGATAGATGGTCGGCAGCACATCCACGAGCGGCGTATCGTCTTCAATATGCTGTTCAAACTGCCCCAGCATCGCCACCAGCTGCATTAGCTTCTCCGCGCTCTCGGCTGGCGTCAGCAGGAACAGGATGGAGTTGAGATCGCACTTCTCCGGCACAATGCCGTTTTCGCGCAGGTAGTGGGCGAGAATGGTCGCCGGAATGCCGAAATCGGTATAGTGCCCTGTTTCCGCATCAATGCCCGGCGTGGTCAGCAGCAGCTTGCACGGATCGACGAAATACTGCTCGCGGGCATAGCCTTCAAAACCGTGCCATTTTGCACCCGGTTCAAAACTAAAGAAGCGACGCTCGCTGGCGATAGCCTGCGTGGGGTGATCCTGCCATGGCCGCCCCGCCACCACCGGTGGGATAAAGGGTTTGATCATATTGCAGTTGGCGATAATGGCTTTGCGCGCTTCAATGCCCAGCTCGACGCACTCAGCCCACAACCTGCGTCCGCTCTCACCCTCGTGGATCTTGGCGTTCACGTCCAGCGCCGCAAACAGCGGGTAAAACGGGCTGGTGGAGGCATGCAGCATGAACGCATTGTTCAGCCGCTTGTGCGGGCAGAAGCGCGATTGACCGCGAATATGGTTATCCTTTTTATGGATCTGTGAGGTTTGCGAGAACCCGGCCTGCTGTTTGTGGACCGACTGGGTCACGAAAATTCCCGGATCGTTCTCGTTCAGTTCCAGCAGAAGCGGAGACGTTTCCGCCATCATCGGGATAAATTGCTCGTAGCCGACCCAGGCGGAGTCAAAGAGGATGTAGTCGCAAAGGTGACCGATCTTGTCGATCACCTGACGGGCGTTGTAGATCGTGCCGTCGTAGGTGCCGAGCTGAATGATCGCCAGACGGAACGGGCGCGCCTCGGCGGCTTTCTGCGGCGCGACGTCACGGATCAGTTCCCGCAGCCAGGCCTCATCAAAGCAGTGTTCATCGATCCCGCCGATAAAACCAAACGGATTACGGGCTGCCTCAAGATAGACAGGCGTTGCCCCGGCCTGGATCAGCGCCCCATGATGGTTGGACTTATGGTTGTTACGATCGAACAGCACCAGATCGCCACGGGTCAGCAGCGCATTGGTCACCACTTTATTGGCCGCCGACGTGCCGTTCAGCACGAAGTAGGTTTTATCCGCGTTGAACACTTTCGCCGCGAACTTTTGCGCGTGCTTGGCAGAACCTTCGTGGATCAGCAAATCACCGAGCTTCACGTCGGCATTGCACATATCGGCACGAAACACGTTTTCACCGAAGAAGTCGTAAAACTGCCGCCCGGCGGGATGTTTTTTGAAAAAGGCGCCGTGCTGGTGACCCGGACAGGCAAAGGTGCTGTTTCCCATCGCCACATACTGGCTCAGGGTGTCAAAAAAGGGTGGCAGCAGGTTCTCTTCATACCGGCAGGCGGCAGATTCCAGTTCCAGCAATTCCTGTGCTTTACCCGAGATGATCGCCGTGACACCCTCTGGCACCTCTCCTGGCTCTGTTGAGAACATAAATACCGGTAGCTGAAAGCCCGTACGCTTCAGCAACGCAAGAATGCCGCTGTAGCTTTCAACAACCGTAATGACGACTGCCGCCACATCGGTGAAATCGGTGTTATCCAGCATAACCTTTTCGCGATGCGTAGAAACTTTGGATACCAGCTCACGGCTGACGGCAATTTTCATGGTTTTCATAAGCGCAAATACCCTCACCGAACGGTGAGACAGGAAGGAGAAAATTCGCGCAATCATGTCACCTTTTATTTTCAGGTGCAAGAAGGAATCAGTATGCGTTACGCCTCCCAAAGCTAAGCATAATCAGGGACGGACGTGCCATAATCATGCAATGCCAGTGCTTAAATAACAGGAGTTAAACGTGGTGATTGGACCCTTTATCAATGCGGGAGCCGTATTGCTGGGCGGTGTACTTGGGGCAGTATTAAGTCAGCGGTTGCCGGAGCGTATTCGCGTCTCCATGCCCTCCATTTTTGGCCTGGCGTCGTTTGGGATTGGTATCCTTTTAGTGGTGAAATGCGCCAACCTGCCGGTGATGGTACTGGCGACACTGCTCGGCGCGCTGATCGGCGAGTTTTGCTATCTGGAAAAAGGCATTAATCACGCGGTAGGCAAAGCCAAAAATCTGATTGCCCGACCGGGCAAGGCAAAGCACGGCACGCACGAGTCGTTTATTCAGAACTACGTTGCGATCATTATTCTGTTCTGCGCCAGCGGCACGGGGATATTCGGTTCGATGCAGGAAGGGATGACCGGCGATCCCAGCATACTGATTGCGAAAGCGTTTCTGGATTTCTTTACTGCCACCATCTTTGCCACCACCCTCGGCATCGCCGTGGCGGCGATTTGTGTACCGATGTTGCTTATACAGCTGGCGCTGGCCACCTGCGCCACGCTGATCCTGCCGCTGACGACGCCTGCGATGATGGCGGACTTTACCGCCGTCGGCGGCCTGCTGCTGCTGGCGACAGGGCTGCGCATCTGTGGCATCAAGATGTTTGCAGTGGTGAACATGCTCCCTGCCCTGCTGCTCGCGATGCCGCTTTCCGCGCTCTGGACGCACTTTTTCGCTTAAGTTTGCGACGAAATGGTGAGAGAGTGTGCAGTCTGCAACGAAAACAACAAATTTCGTTGACGTCGGAGGGAGGATCGGGTTTAATGCGCCCCGTTGCCCGGATAGCTCAGTCGGTAGAGCAGGGGATTGAAAATCCCCGTGTCCTTGGTTCGATTCCGAGTCCGGGCACCACTTATTTATAACCCTCGCTTCGGCGGGGGTTTTTGCTTTCTGAGTCAGCAACTCGTTGTTTGAACAGTAGTTACCGCCCTTATCTCTCCTCCGGCCCCGCTTCCCGGTGGTACAACTGGCGTTGTTTACCGCCTTTACCGCCACACAGAAGCAGAAAAACCTGACCTTCACCGATCTATTTGAGCATTACAAATGCACATATCAATTGGACAGAGCCCGACAGAGCGGCATCACGTATCCGTGATTACCCCCCATCGGCTAACTGTTTTATTAGATTCATCGGTGGTAAATCCATCCGGGACATCCTGAAAAGTGACCTTTCGGCGTTCCGTACACTGCTGGAACAGGCCCTGGCTAACCGCAGTAAAGTAGGCCGAGGAACGAAGCTGTAAAAAGCGACTTCTACTTCAGACACCGTAACCACATTGCTACTATATTGTGTGTGCGTTGGCACGCATGGCTGTCATGGGGGCATTTATCAGTCTAAGCAGAGGCCGGTAAAGCAATTGAGAGGAACTACAATGGATGCAGCATTACTTAACATGATGCGCTCAGATGGAAGAAATAAAGCCTGGGCGGAAACTATGGTGAATATGGAAGCCAGGAAACTGGTAAATACAGCCAACACTCTGTCGGCTTTTCATCTCAGCGATAGTTTGACTCGAATGAAGTTTGTTCAGGAAATTCGGGACCTCATAGAACATCAGTTTACGTAAGCTCGTCGGGCTAAATCAGATGAAGAATGCATGGAATGCGTTAAAATTCTCAGAGAAGAAAACAGTAACCTGCTGGAACAAGCGCGTTTATTAAGAACGAAGGCAGCGAAGCTTTACGCTATAGTCGAGTTTATCCGAGAGAATAACAAAATTGTTGGGTATGTGATCTCGGCTGTTAGTGTTGTCCTGGCCGGTGCTGAAATAGCCGCAGGATTTACCCTCATAGGCACTATGACCCCTCTCGGGGTTCTTGCTGGTGCGATTCTGGTTACTGACGGGACAAACAGCATCAGTAAAGAAGTGGCTCGCTACGCAACTAACAACACTACCAGTGAAGGGCTGGTCGCGAATGCCGCGATGTCTACAGCTGAGTTTATGGGCTTTAGTCGTGAGAATGGGTTAGGTGTCTACAAATCAATTTCACTGGCCGCTAATGCGTACACCATTTTTGGCTTGTTACGGCGACCTGGTACCTGGCGACTGTTTCGTTATCTCCCTGCTGACTATTACCAAAAGGTGAGCACACTGAGCCGCCCGCAGCTTACAATGAAAATAGCGGGTTATGGCGTGAAAGCTAAGATTATTTTTGATCTGTTGTCCGTCAGCGACCCGTCCCAGAATTAGTCAGCATTTTACGATAACGCCAGGATTTGTAGCCAAGTTTTGCTGGCGTTATATACCAGATGAAAGGTAGTACAATCAATAATGTGAGCGCAAGTGTCAGGCTTGTATCCTTGGATGCAAGTAAAAGAGTTAAAGCCAGTATGATGAAGGCAATAATAGTTATCCACTTCATAGCCTTAAAACGATTGGCCAGATCATGAGTTACGCTATCAAACGAACCACCGTAATTTTCAATATTGTTTTTTAACTTTTGAAGATCTCGTTTGCTAAAACCTGATTTTAAAAGTGCCTCTTCGCTGGTCATTCTGTTATCCGTCCCATAACTCACTGAAACCTGTGACGAAGTTTAACTTAATTTGGCGGATAAATCGCTACCTGACGATATTCGTCAAATTTATATATATCAACGAGTTGAAGATATCTTAGAGTATACGCTCGAAAACTGACATTATTGCCCACTGCGGAACTTCGCTGGTAGCAACTCTAATGACTCCTTCGGGGCCGTTTCCAACATCTCCCGCCCTGCCCGGTAGAAGCAACATGCAGATCACCACAGGAGGCTGAATCATGCACGATGAAATCATTAATCAGGCCCGCGAAATCCTCCCTCAGCGGCTCAACCATACCGACACATTGGCATCACAGCAGGACACCGCGTACTATCTGGCCCTACAGTGAAGCGCAATGCTGCTATTATCTATTCCCCTATCCACGACACCCTGACCACTGCGTCAGCAGCGCATGCAGTTTAGCTGGCTCCAGAGGCTTGCGGAGTACCAGATACCCCTCCTGCTCCGCCTCCAGCAGAACCGGTGAATTAAATTCGCCGCTGACTATCGCGCCGCTCATATCCGGCAGACGGTCAAAAAGCGCTTTCAGGATATCGAAGCCGCTTTCGCCGGATCGCAGACGCTGGTCGCACAGCACGGCGAACGGCGTAAAGCCGTCGTCGATTATGGCAAACGCTTCTTCAGCCGAGGCCGCACAGCGTACGTCGATTCCCCAGACGCTCATCAGGCTCTCCCAGGCAGACGTCACCAGCGGGTCGTCATCGACGACCAGGCAGGAACCGTGCAGGGGCGCATAGCGTACCGGCGTGGCGGTGTTGTCAGCGGCGGGCGGGATATCCAGGGCGCTATCTTCGCCAGCATATTGGGTGAAGCGCATCCAGAAGCGTGAGCCTTTACCTTCAATGGATTGCATCCCGTATTTCACCTTCATCAGCTTGGCACAACGGGCGACTACGGCTAGTCCCAGCCCGTGTCCGGCGCTGTCGATCTTCCATGCCAGCTCGGGGCGGTAGTAAGGTGAGAAGATTTTGCCCTTCTCTTCATCGGCGATACCGACTCCCGTGTCCCACACCTCCACCATACACTCGTCACCGCGCGGTCGGATGGCGACCAGCACCCCGCCCTGGAGCGTGTAACGAAGGGCGTTTTGAATCAGGTTAATCAGGGACTGTCGTACCAGCAGCGAATCGCCCATCACGTAGATACGGCGTTTAGGCCGCCGGATGCACAGCCTAAGCGCGCGGCTGTTGGCCTCTTCGCGAAACAGCGTGATGACCGAGTCGAGCAGAGCACCGATATCCACTTTGGTCGGGACAGAGAGTACATTCCCGGATTCTATTTTGCTGAGATCGAGCAGAGAGTTGAGCATTAAATGTACCGAGCGAACGCTCTGCTGCAGGTCAAGAAGCTGTGGCGTCAGGCTGTCGTCCCGGTTTCGGTGGAGGATGGCTTCGATCAGAAAGCCCATAGCGTGTACGGGCTGGCGCAGATCGTGGCTGGCGGTGGTCAGAAACTGATTTTTATCCAGCAGTGCCTGCTCCGCGTCCTCTTTGGCCTGACGAAACTGTTCCGCCAGGCGTGAGCTTTTTTCCTCAAGCAGTGCCTGCTGAATAAAGAACGCATGGGAAGTTAACGCATGGCGGTAAATTGCGAAGCCGTAAAGCAGATTCAGCATGAGCACGATGAACATCAACTCATCCAGCCGCCAGATAATACCGAGGTTCAGCACCCCCCAGGAGGCGAAGAAAAAGCGCGTAAAGGTGCTGATGACCGGCGTCAGATGCGTCGCATTGGCGGCGACGATAGCGGCGATGCTGATATTAAGTAACAAGAAAAAGTCAAAATTCTGCGTCTGTGGAGTAATTAAATAGAGCGAAGAAATGCCCAGCCCGTGGATAAAGGCGATATTATTAATACGCGGAAGCCAGCGTCGCAGGACGTCCCTATCACCGTTTTCTTTCGCTTCACGCTGATAGCGTCGGTGCAATAGTCGTATCGCCCCGGCACATAGCAGATAAATAATTATCCAGATAATCGTTGGGCCGAGGTCGTCCCCAAGCATATAAATCCAGATGGCGAAAGGAATACCCACAAAGGGCACAGCACTAAAGCTAAATACCAGCCGCAGAAAGGTGTTGTTTAGCAAACGGATCTGCGCCGGAGCAGAGATACCTTCGTTTTGTAAGCTCTGGAAAAACCTCATTCCGACGGTTCCTGCTTGCCGTGCAGAAGCGTGATGGCTTCGACCCGGCTGTTAACACCTATCTTTTTCAATATATTGCTGATGTGTTCTTTGACCGTGGGCTCAGAAATTGAAAGCTGTGCGGCGATTCGTTTATTTGGCAGGCCGCGCATAATCATATTTAATACGTCTATTTGTCGCGGCGTTAAGTTAAATTTACTTAACTTCTCATTATTTGCCTTAACGGAAATTTCGTTTCCCTCAGGAAACCAGGTCTGATTATCAGTGAGTGCGAAAACGGCCCGCGAGAACATCTCAGGTGGCTCGCTTTTCAATACAAAACCGTGTCCCCCGGCGGCATTAACTTTGCGCCAGATGTCATTATTGTCATCCCCGCTGACCACCAGGAGTCGTACCTGTGGGTAAAGTTGTTTTACTTCTTTGAGTAATTTCAGGGCCGTTCCGGAAGAGAGCCAAAAATCGATTACCAGCAAACGTGGCGGGCCATGATCCCTAATTTGGCGGTAGCAATCATCCTCATTCGTCACCACACACGCCTGTTTAAACTGGCAATGTGTAATCAGAAAATTGGCGATGCCGCTTGCTACCAATGGATGGTCATCAACGACTAACGCATAATTCTGTCCCAAAGGAGCCTCCTTTTACCTTCGCATATCTTAGAGTACAGATGAATTATTATCTACCCACCCTACTTTAGGAGGGTTTTTTCGATTAGGAAAGAGAAATATATTATTCGCTGATTTGGGTAAAAGAAAACATAAATACAATCAGTGGAATTAACTGGTTGGATATCAAGGATAATTTATGAAAAAACCACTAATCGTTTTAACCGTTACGTTGATGCTAGCCGGTTGTTCCACGTTGAAAACCGATCAGGCTATTCCACTCCTGCAAGCGGAGACCGCTAAAATGCTGGGACTGGGCTCATCGGATGAAATAACCGTGACCAACGTTAATGGCGCCCAGCCGGACGCACTGGGAGGACAAAAACTGTCTTATCGCGCCACGACAGAAAAAGGGCGTATTTTCGATTGTTCATCAATGATGATGCCGGGGATTTTAGGATCCGCACCGACGCTAAGCGCGCCAACCTGTACACCTGTTGTCACACATAAATAATTAACGCCGCATCAAAAGGCGTACATAAATAACGCCTTTTACATTTTCTGACGTATCTGAGTTTTCATAAAAACGATTTTCCAGACATCACGCTAATGAGTACGGAGATAGCCCGTGAATAACTCTACATCGCATGCTTTAGCGGTTAAGACGCCGCTTTCCAGACTTTACCTCGCTCTATTTTCCGCGCCGCTGTTACTGTTTTTACCTGCCGATATCGCGCGTGCAGCCGATGCCTTTTTTGATGGCGACTCGCGTATTACCGAAACGCTGGGTTACACCGGAGATGTTTATGTTGGACGTAATCAACGCGGAAACCTGCTGATCGATAATGGCAAAATCACCGCCTATAACATCAATATCGGTCGGCTGTTCGACGGCAAAATTTATGAAAGCGTGGTCACGGTCCGTGGGCCAGACGCTGAGCTTAACGCGGTGAACGATCGGTACGTCCTGCGCGGCGACCTGAATCTTGGCCTCGGCACCCTGCGAGTCGAAGAGGGCGCGCTGGCGAGCGCAAAGGAGATCGTTGTCGGCACCACCCGGGGCTACGACAGCCACCTTATCGCCACGGGTGCCGGCTCTCGCGTGACCAGTAATTTTCTGAGCGTAGGCACCGATCTGGGCGCACGCTCCACGCTGGCAATTGAGGACGGCGCGGCGCTCAATACCGCCTACGATGCGCGCATCGGGAATGGTACCGGGCCGGGTGAAACCGACACGCTGAGCCCGAAAGCCACCGTCACGGGGAGTGGCTCACAGTGGAACGTTGGCCGTACGTTGACGCTTTATGGCGACCTGGACGTACTGAACGGCGGAGCGGTTAGCGTTGGCGGCGTGCAGGTGGCGGGCGTCTCCGGCGCAGGGAAAACCGCCGAATTGGTTATTGCGGGCAAGGACTCGCGCTTTACCAGCGGCAGCAGCGTGAGCGTGGGCGATTACGGCAATGGCGTGCTGTCTGTGATTGACGGCGGTTCATTTTCCGCTGGCAGCAATGCGCTGATCGTGGGGACATCGGGTTCCGGCTCGAACCGGGGTGCGCTCATCATCGGCAGCCGCGGCAATATGGACACCGGCACGGGTTTAACTGAACCAACGCCTGGCACGGCGGGCGGCGCAGGTACCCTCGATGCGAAGACGGCAATCAGCCTGCGTGGCGGACTGTTCGGCAGCTATGTCTACTTCAACCATACCGACGGAAATTACATCTTCAGCAACACGATGAGCGGTGAAGGTGATGTGATCAACACCTCCGGGCAAACGACGCTGAACGGCGATCTTTCCGCACTCAAGGCGAACGTAACCGCGCGGGGCGGTAAAGTTATCATTGCCAGCAATATTAATACCCAGCCAGAAGACGATATTTTTGATGTTCAGACGCTTAGCGCCGAGAACGGCGGTACGCTGATCCTCAACGCGACGGCGGGTTCAGACGTCAGCGACGGGGTCGGTTACAGCAGCGCCGCGTCAATCAAGTCCGGCGGCACGCTGGGCGGCAACGGCACGCTGGGCCAGACCGAGATCCTGTCTGGCGGGCATATCTCGCCTGGCGACGGCAATATCGGTACGTTGACGCTGAAACGCTATCTGAACTTTATCGGCGAATCCTTCTATGACGTGGATATCGCGGGCGATGGCAGCAGCGACCAGCTACTGGTATCGGGCAAAACCACCATCAGCGATCGGGCTAAGGTACAGGTCACCGCGCTGGATCCGCAAACCAGCTATAAAACGGGCCAAAGCTACCGCATTTTGACCTCCGACGGGGGAATTGACGGTGAGTTCGCCGGAGCGATTTCCAAATCCGCCTTCCTGGACGTGGCGCTTGAGCAAAGCACCAACGCCGTCGATCTGACCATCGCGCAGAAAGAGACCGGAGGCGAAAATCCTGGGGGCGAGAACCCGGGCGGTGAGAATCCCGGAGGCGAGAACCCGGGCGGTGAAAATCCCGGAGGCGAGAACCCGGGCGGTGAAAACCCCGGTGGTGAAAACCCGGGCGGTGAGAATCCTGGCGGCGAAAACCCGGGCAGCGGCAAGCCGGGCATTTTCCAGACCGTGGCCCAAAGCAGCAACCAGTGGAATACCGCTGGCGCGCTCTCCACGCTGACGCAAAGCGGCCCGTCGCTGGCGCTGTATAACTCGCTGCTGGTGCTGAGCGCGCCGGAAGCGCGCGAGGCGTTCAACCAGCTGTCTGGCGAAGTTTATCCATCAATGCAGTCCAACCTGATCGCTGGCAGCACGCAGGTGTTTAACGTGTTAAACCAGCGTATGCAACGCGCGTTTGATAACGACAGCCTGCCGATCCCACCGTTAGCCATGTCGCTGGTGCAGCAGCCGGAGCCGCAAAACAATGGCGTCTGGGGCCAGACCTTCAGCTCCTGGAGCCGAAACAGCGGCGACGGAAACGTGGGCAAGCTGGACGGCAACACCACCGGCTTCCTGCTGGGAGCAGATCGCAAGCTGGCGGATCATAACGTGCGTGTCGGCGGCTACTTCGGCTACAGCCGGGGTGATTACGACGTCGACAGCCGTCGCTCCTCAACGGATACCGACAACTATCACCTTGGCCTGTATGCGGCGGGTCAACAGGATGCGTTCTCCCTTCGCGGCGCGCTGGGTTACACCTGGCACAAGATCCGGGGCGAGCGCAATGTTGATTTCAGCGGCTTCTCGGATCGGCTGAAGTCAGATTACGACGCTAACTCGCTGCTGGCGTTTACCGAAGCGGGCTACCGTTTCGGCCAGCCAGACAGGAATATTGAGCCGTTCGTCAATTTATCGTACATCCGGCTGCATACCGACAGCTTCAGGGAAGACGGCGGTGCCGCTGCGCTGAGCGTCCGTAACGAAACGATGAACACCTTCTATTCCACACTCGGGGTGCGCGGTGTGACCGAGCTGCCGAAGAACGTTAACCTCTACGGTTCGCTGGGATGGCAGCACGCTTATGGCGATAAAAATACCTCTTCGCGCATGGCGTTTGCGGGCAGCGACGCGTTCATTACTCAGGGGCAAGCCGTGGATGAGGACGTAATGGTGGGTGATATCGGCGTGAGCGTACAGCTGTCGCGTGCTGCGACGCTGGATGTGGGTTATCAGGGACAATATGGTGCGGATACCCGCGTCAACTCTGTTAACGCCAATCTGCGCTGGTCGTTCTGAATTATTTCCATTAAAAGAACCCGCCCTCGTGGCGGGTTTGTGCTTTTGGCTTCTGACGAAGCTAGGGATCGTTCCCAGCCGCGTCCAGCAGTTTGTTTTTGAAGATAAACAAACACGCCTCGTTGAAGTTCCCTGCCCCTAACCGCTCCGATAGCGCCGTTCGCTTGCGATAGAGGCTTTTAACCGACATATTCAGCTTATCTGCAATCTCTTCCATTGACCTCCCTGCCTTCAGCAACCGGAGCATTATCGCTTCATGTCTACTCAGCCGTAAGTTAAGCAGCCATTTGGTTGTCAGACGCCAGCCTTTCATATCAAGCACCAGATTGAATAACGACGCCATATCCGGAGGCGTAAGCGACGTGTTCATAAACAGCTTCATACTGTGCAGATCCTCCTCTCGAGGGCGCATATCCAGCATAACGCAGCAGATGGTTTTTCTCGTTCTGGCCGGATGGCGTATCAGGTAATCATATAAACGGAGCGGCGTACGGCTATCAATCAGTACAGTATATTCATTTGCGTCGGTATCAAATATGTTTCTGTCTATCGAACAGAGGCAAATTATATCCGGGAAAAATAGCCGCATCCCCCTGACAAGGAAACAATCCTGAGTCACTAACACTATTGAAGTCGCCACTAATCATCCCTTTTAGATTAAAGCAAGCCCGCCTCTTAAGAAACAAGGACGCTTTCGTTTATAGCGCTTTACATTAACGGCAAATGTTTTCTGGCTTTGATCATCCCTCAATATGACATTGGTGAGCTAGACTTTTTGTAGACTATCACTCAATGCCTGGCGTTAATTATAAATAAAAAAGAATTTCAGAAAAGTCACTTCTCTGAACATTAAGAATTTTTGTCATGAAACTTCCCA
The DNA here is from genome assembly GCF_049236925.1 of Enterobacter cloacae complex sp. SYL003. NCBI lineage: Bacteria > Pseudomonadati > Pseudomonadota > Gammaproteobacteria > Enterobacterales > Enterobacteriaceae > Enterobacter > Enterobacter cloacae complex sp. SYL003. The sequence goes on from NZ_JBMKJK010000015.1 coordinate 94,746, forward strand.
AACATGCACCGGAAAGTACTTTAATTAACTCAGCAGAACTTCATTTCAAATATAAAAAAACTGCAAACAGCAAAAGAAAAAACATTTAATATCAATCATTTAAAAAGAACAACCCTGTACTGAATTATCTAAAAAACTTACTTCTTCCAGAATTATCTCAAAACCTCCCAGCCGCTTTTCAACTTATTTATCCCCCAACACATCGGGTGTACATTAAGCCCAATCAGACCACTGAGATGAGGGCGCATAATTACCTTTAAGTAAGTACCCCATAACGTAGCATCATTCAGATTTAATGTTCTCCTTTATGCCCTTTAACGCAGAGTTAAAAGGCGGCCGTGTTATGCAATGGATTCACGATAAACAAATGGCAAATAGATATGGAAAGATCGCTTAGCTTCACTACGTTATTCTTTTATCGCACCACAATATTATTGTTCCTGCTTTTACTCTTTCCTGTTCTGGTTCAGGCTGATGAATCCGTTTATGAGCATCAGATACAACAGGCACGTAACGGTAATTACGCTCTGTTTCTTGATTACCTACAGCGCTATGAGCAACAGCATGCTTTAACACCTGGACAGGTTGCGGACTGGTTACAGGTAGCCTCCTGGGCAGGACGCGATGATGAGGTTATTCGAGTCTGGCAGCGTTATGGTATTTATATGCCGCTGCCCGCTCGCGCCATCGCTGCTGTCGCCCAGTCCAGAAGAAACCAAAAAGCCTGGCCATCCGCCTTATCGCTGTGGAAAGAGGCGCTCAGCCTTGCGCCGGATAACGACGATTACCGCATCGGCTATGTTAAGACCCTGGCCGATGCCCGCAGAGATCGCCTCGCGCTTTCGGAAGCCCGGCAGCTGGTTAAGGACGATCCTTCTCCCGCGCACCTTGAGACGCTCTCCTATGTCTGGATGCGCCAGGGAAAAAACGGGGACCGGCTGCTGGCGGACATGCGCGCGCTAAACGCCGCACCAGGGAATAACGCCCTTCTTCGCGAGACGATCGATGCGTTAACGGATAACCGGGTAAGCACGCCCGCACTCTGGCTGTCGCAAAGCGCAGCAATGTCTCCCGCGGAGCGTCGCCGCCTTGAGCGTAACGCCGCGGCTGAAAAGGTACGCCTGGCGGATGTGCCTGGCAGAACGGAGAAAGAGCGGCTGCGGCTGGCACAAAACGCATTAGATCGCTATCACGTCCTGCTTTCCCGCTGGCAAAACGAACCGCAGGCGGCTGAAGACATCATCCTTGCCCGTATCGATCGGCTTGGCGCGCTGTATGCGCAGGGTGATTACCGGCAGGTTATTAGCGATTATGAGGCGCTGACGACCGCACAGCATCCGGTGCCGGACTGGGCCATCGGCTGGGTGATCTCTGCATATTTGCAGGAGAAAAACACCGTCGCCGCCTTCTCGCTTGTACAACGCTATCCACACTACGCCTCCGATCCGCAGGATGAGGAGCATGCGCTTTTCTACGCCTGGCTGGATACGGGGCAGTATCAAACCGCCCGCCGCTACGTTGAGCGCGAGACCCGCAGCGTTCCCTGGACCCGCTACGATTTCGGATCCCCGACCGCTCAGCCGAACGATAGGTGGCTCACCGGACAGTCACTCAAACTTAACTATTTGCTGGCGACCAACGCCCTGTCGGAAGCCGAAAAGCTGTCGTATCGTCTGGCGTCAACGGCGCCGGGAAATCAGGGATTACAAATTGATTATGCCGCCCTGCTTCAGGCCAGGGGCCTGCCGCGCGCGGCCGAGCAAAAGCTTAAACGAGCAGAGGCGCTCGAACCCACGAATCTGGAGCTTGAAAAACAGCAGGCTTACGTCGCAATGGACCTTCAGGAGTGGCGCCAGAAAGATTTACTGGCTGATGACGTAATTGCTCGCGCCCCCGCCGATCGCAGCGCCCGCCGCCTGGACAGGCTCAGAGCGGTTCACCATATGTCAGAGCTGCGTCTGAACGCGGGTAAAGGATTGCACTCAGATAACCCCGTCAGCGGTAGCCACGACATGACTTGGGACGCCACGCTCTATGGCCCACCCGTGGCGGATAACTGGCGGCTATTTGCTGGCGCCCGCTATGCACAGGGGAATTTCGACGAAGGTAAAGGCATCAGCCGCCACCTGTTGGGCGGCGTTGAGTGGCGCCCACGTGACCTCACGCTCGAAGCCGAGCTCTCCAGCAACCGCTATCACGGCACAAACAGGCCGGGTGCACGGCTCTCAACAACCTACAGCCTGAGTGATAACTGGCAGGTCAGCGGTAGCCTCGAGCGCTTATCACGCGCGACACCCTTACGGGCATTACGCAATGGGATCAGCGCCAACCGGGGTGAAGGTGGGGTGCGCTGGTATCAAAACGAGCGACGTGAATACCAGTTCAACGCCGCCGTTAGCCGCTTCTCAGACCACAACCGCCGTCAGGAATACACCCTCTCTGGGAAAGAGCGTCTCTGGCAGACCCCGACCCTGACGCTGGATCTCGAACCGGGGATCGCCGCCAGTAAAAACAGCCTGTGGAATACGCTCTATTACAACCCGGCACGGGATCTGTCCGTGACGGCCGCCCTGTCCGTTGACCATGAGATGTACCGCCACTACGACACCCTCTGGAGCCAGCTGTTCGTGGCAGGCGGCGGCAGCTACTGGCAGAAAAATCAGTCGCCTGGCGCCATTACCCTGCTGGGTTACGGGCAACGCATTCAGTGGAACAACGTTGTCGATACTGGCGTGATGCTGAACTGGGATAAACGCCCTTACGACGGCAAACGCGAGAGCAATCTCTCCGTCACGTTAGATGCGACTTTACGCTTTTAAGGATGAATATGCTGAATACACGTTTTTCTGTAAGCCTGATCGTCATCGGCTGGCTCTGCCTCAGCGCGAGTCTCTGCGCGCAGCCGCTCTCCTTTATGGCTCCTGAAGAGAGGCCGCAGCTGGAGGCCAGCAAACCCTGGCCGGAGAATCAGTTTCTGGTCCTGGCCTACCACGACGTCGAAGATGATGCTGCCGATCAGCGCTACCTCTCCGTTCGCACCAGCGCGTTAAACGAGCAGATAAGCTGGCTTTTGCACAACGGCTATCACGCCATCAGCGTGCAGGACATTGTGGATGCGCATGAAGGAAAAAAAGCGCTGCCGCCGAAAGCCGTTTTGCTCAGCTTCGACGACGGCTACAGCAGTTTTTACACCCGGGTCTGGCCCCTGCTTCAGGCCTGGAACGTTCCTGCGCTGTGGGCGCCGGTGGGCAGCTGGGTGGATACGCCGGCAAATCAAAAAGTTAACTTCGGCGGTCTGATGACGCCCCGCGATCGGTTCGCGACATGGGACATGGTGCGCGAGCTCAGCCGCTCCCCGCTGGTTGAAATCGGCTCGCATACCTGGGCCTCGCATTACGGCATCCCGGCCAACCCGCAGGGAAGCCGTGAACCCGCTATCGCCAACCGTTTTTTCGATAACGCGACGGGGCATTACGAAACCGATGAACACTTCAACCAGCGGATCGCCGCAGACGTACGGAAAGTCACCGAAAAAATCACCCAGGTGACGGGAAAAGCGCCGCGTGCCTGGGTGTGGCCCTATGGGGCTGCCAACGGTACATCGCTCGCTATCGCCCAGAAACAGGGCTATCAGCTGGCCTTTACCCTGGAGGACGGGCTGGCAAACGTACGCGACCTCGGCAACATCCCGCGCCTGCTGATTGCCGGAAATCCGTCGATAAAAACCTTTGCCAACACGGTTAGCCGCGTTCAGGAGTTTGACCCGGTGCGCGTCATGCATGTTGATCTCGATTATGTCTACGATCCCGATCCGGCCCAGCAGACGAAAAACATCAACAAACTCGTCCAGCGGGTCTACGACATGAAAATCAGCCATGTGTTTCTCCAGGCGTTTTCGGATCCGCGGGGCGACGGCAGGATCGGCGCGCTCTATTTCCCCAACCGTCGTCTTCCGGTCCGGGCCGATCTTTTTAATTTTGTCGCCTGGCAGCTACAAACCCGCGCGGGAGTGAAAGTCTTTGCGTGGATGCCGGTCCTCTCTTTCGATCTCAGTCCAGCCCTGCCGCGCGTGCAGCGCCGGGATCGTCAAACGGGAGAGTTGACCGTGGCCGCCGAGCCCTATATCCGGCTCTCCCCCTGGAGTCCGCAGGTTCGCCAGCAGGTGACGGAGATCTATGAAGATCTGGCCCGCTATGCCAGCTTCAACGGGATCTTGTTCCATGACGACGCGGTGCTGACGGACGTTGACGATGCCGGGCAGGAGACGACGCGCCAGAAAAGCCAGCAGCTTATCGGGTTTACCCAGGCCCTGAGCCAGACGGTGAAGGACATCCGTGGCCCGCAGATCAAGACCGCCCGCAATATTTTCGCCCTCCCCATTCTGCAGCCCGAAAGCGAAGCGTGGTTTGCGCAAAATCTGGATGATTTTCTGTCGGCCTACGACTGGACGGTGCCGATGGCAATGCCACTGATGGAGTCCGTCCCGGCAGAAGAGAGCAATGCCTGGCTGACGCGTTTAGTCAACGCCGTCGCCGCACGCCCCGGCGCGCTGAATAAAACGATTTTTGAGCTACAGGCCAGGGACTGGGCGCAGAAACCGCAGCGTGCCGTAGCCGATGAACGTCTGGTGGAGTGGATGCAGGTGCTCCAGCTGAACGGCATCAAAAATTACGGTTATTACCCCGACGACTTCCTCAACAACCAACCTGATATTTCGCGTATCAGGCCTGAATTTTCTTCGTACTGGTATCCTGACAATGACTGATCGCATTATCGCCTTCTCTATTTTGTGTCTGGTATTCGGGTTGCCGTTAGGCGTAGCCGCGCTGTTTACCGGCGAACTGATTCTGGACTTTGTCTTTTTCTGGCCGCTGTTTATGTCCGTGCTCTGGGTAACCGGCGGCCTCTATTTCTGGTTTCAGCTTGAACGGCACTGGTCGTGGGATAACGCAACACCCGCGCCCGCCTTAGCCGGTGAACCGTTAATCTCGATTCTTATTCCCTGCTTTAATGAGGAACGCAACGCACGGGAGACCATTAGCGCCGCGCTGGGTCAGCGGTACTGGAATGTTGAGGTTATCGCCATCAACGACGGCTCTTCGGACAATACCGCGCAGGTGCTGCATCAACTGGCGCAGGAGCAGCCGCGCCTGCGGGTGATTAATCTCGCGGAGAATCAGGGGAAAGCCGTGGCGCTCAAGGCTGGTGCGGCGGCGGCCCGGGGCGATCTGCTGGTCTGCATTGACGGCGACGCCCTGCTCGATCGCGATACGGCCGCGTATCTGGTGGCACCGCTGATTCAGTATCCCCACGTTGGGGCCGTCACCGGAAATCCGCGTATTCGCACGCGCTCAACGCTGATTGGTCGTATTCAGGTGGGCGAGTTTTCTTCCATTATTGGTCTTATCAAGCGAACGCAGCGGATCTATGGCCGGGTCTTTACGGTCTCCGGCGTCATCGCCGCCTTTCGCCGACAGGCGCTGGCGGATGTCGGGTACTGGAGCCCGGATATGATCACAGAGGACATTGACATAAGCTGGAAGCTTCAGCTGCGCCACTGGGATATCTTTTTCGAGCCGCGGGCGCTGTGCTGGATCCTGATGCCGGAGACGCTCAAGGGGCTGTGGAAACAGCGTCTGCGCTGGGCTCAGGGCGGTGCAGAGGTGTTTCTGGTTAACCTGCGCAAAATGGCCCGCTGGGAGCATCATCGGATGTGGCCCCTGTTTCTCGAGTACGCGCTATCAACGCTGTGGGCGTTTGCCTATGGAGCGACCGTGGTGTTGTTCATTCTTAGCCATATTATCCCTCTTCCCGCGAACCTGGCCGTTGCGAGTCTGTTTCCCCCGGCGTTTACCGGGCTGCTGCTGGGGGTGATGTGCCTGCTGCAATTCCTCGTCAGTTTGTATATCGAGCGGCGCTACGAGCGGAAAGTGGCAGGCTCGCTGTTCTGGGTGATTTGGTTCCCGATGGTGTACTGGATGATTGGCCTGTTTACCACCCTCGTGGCATTTCCGAAAGTCATGCTTAAACGTAAACGCGCCCGCGCGCGCTGGATCAGTCCGGACCGGGGAAAAGGGAGCATTCAATGAACGAGAATACGTTAATTTTGACTGAACATCGGCTGGCACCGCGTCTTTTCGATGCCGCATTAACGCTGATAGCCTGGGGAGGATTCCTGTTTTTCCTGTATGCCAGGCTGTGGATGCAGTTAACCGAGGAGAGCGATCACCGCTGGAGCGTGATTATCGCCTCTTTTAATACAGTGCTGGTCTATCTGCTGATTGCCGCGTTCAACGGCTGGCTGCTGATCCTGTGGTATCAGTACAATCGCCGCCGCGCGCATGTGAGGCGGCGTCATCCGCAAATGTTGCGCCATGACGAGCTTGCCCAAAGTTTTAACGTCACGCCGCAAATTATGTCCGAGATGAGCCAGTACAACCTGCTGACGGTCTATCATGACCAGATCGGCCGCATCATTGATCTGAAGATCAGCGAGCAGCAGGTCGAGGAAGAAGAGTAATAAAAAGCCCCCGCAGCATACCCTGCGGGGGCTTTTTTATAACAGGGAGACGTTATTTATCCTTCACCACAATCAGCGGTTCAATATCGCTCTCTTTCTTCACCACCAGCGAGTCATCCCCACGCAGACAGGTTCCGCCATAGTTTCCGCCCACGGTAAAGGTGCAGACCTGTATGTATCTGCCGTCAACCTTTGGCAGGCACCATAGCTGCTGGTAGATATTTTTGCGGTCAACAAACTTGCCGCTGGACTGGTCCAGCAGTTGATCCTGGGCGCCGATCAGATCGATATTGCTCCCGCAGCGTCCGGCTATCGGTTTAACGGCATAGCCTGTCCGTTTCAGCAGCGCATTCACCTCAAAATCGGTATCCAGCAGGTAACGGTGGTTCGGGAACAGCTGCCACAGCACCGGCAGGATCGCCTTGTTACCTGGGATCACCGTCCACAGCGGTTCAAAGACCAGCACTTCCGGGCGCAGCAGGACGTCAATCAGGCGCACTTCACCCTTCGGGTGACCGGTACGGATGGGCACGGCGGCGTACTCGGTTTCGCTCACCTCGCGGATCTGCTCGATCGCCGTTTCCCACGCCCAGGTTTTCCATACGCAGTTGACGTGACGGCCTTCATCATCAATCAGTTGCCCGGCGGCATCCCAGCTCAGCGCGCCCAGTCCATGCAGGATTTTGGTTTCAAACCCGGCCTGGATCAGCGAGCGCTGAATAAAGAGCGCGTGGTAATCCTCTTCGATATCGTTGTCCTGCATGATATGGACGAACGGCCGCGCGTGGCTGTGCTTCCAGGCGCCGGTCAGCTCCGCCAGCAAGCCTTCCGCCGGATTGTGGCCGGTGCCGCGATAGCCGTTTTTCACCCACTCTTCAAGAATCAGCCCGCCCTCGGTATGGCAGGAGGCGGAATCCGCGTTGTACTCGTAAACCTTAATGCCGCGCTCATCCATGCAGAAATCCATACGACCGGTGATCATATGGTGACGACGCCACTGCCACGAGAGGCGCAGACGCGGCCAGAGAATTTTCGGGATGTCGAAAAGCGCGAGTAAGCTGTCGTCTTTCAGCACCTTGTCGGTGGCATGAAGGTACATCAGGTGCAGTTCGTTGGTGGCTTTGATCAGCTCCTGCTCGGCACTTTCGGTAATGGTGAAGTACTGGCAGGGATCGTTGTTAATAACGTGGCCGTTCGCGCGAACGTACGCCTGTTGCAGGGCGTCGTTTTCATTGAGCCATTTTCCGTCGAACTGACGGTTGTTCTTCAACCGCGCGCCGCTGATTTTCAGCAGCTCACCGTCGATCTCCGGCTGAGGAATACTGTGTTCCGTCTCCTCCGTCTGGATCATCCAGCCGAGGATCTCGGTATCGCTGAACGTATCATGAAGCGTATAGCAACCGTTCTCAACGCTCAGACGCAGCTCGCGCGTCCACTGCTGCCCCATCGGCAGCGGGGAGTGAATAACGTTCTGCTCGGCAATGCGCACTCTGTCGTCCAGCAACTGGGTGATGACGGCGACGTGGCCGGTCTCTTGAAACTCACCGCCCTTTTGCCAGATGAGCAGCGCACCGGCCTGCGGCGCGCGTTTTGAGCCATTAGCAAAGGCCTGTAGCGGCAGGATGTTGTCATTCACCACCTGGCGTAAAAAACGCAGGGAGAAGATCTCCCACGCCATCCCGACGTCGGTAAAGACAAACCCGTGGTTGAGAAACAGGAAACGGCGCGCAAACTCAACGCACTGCCATTTATGGCCCATGTATTCGTTGCCGATATAGCTGCGGAATTCCGCGTCTTCCGGGTAGTGCCGCGGATCGAGACTGCCGTAATTTGAAGAGTAAATCGCCACGCCACCCGGCGCATAACCTAATAACGTCCCGAAGGGTGCGTCACTGCTTAACGTTCCTTTACGCATGTGTCCAACCTAAAACAGGCAGGCGGCAATTTTTTTGTGGGGTTGTCGTCGTCTGCACGTTGTAATTAACTGACAGAGGTGGCGTTATCATACACCCGCCCTGCCCATTACGCTCGCATCGTTAAACGGTTCCCCTATCTCCTGCTACACTGCCTCAACACAACACCAAAAAGGCAGGCCAACATGTCAGATAACACCTATCAGCCACCGAAAGTGTGGGAATGGAAACAGAATAACGGCGGCGCGTTCGCCAATATCAACCGTCCCGTCTCGGGCGCTACGCACGAGAAAGAGCTGCCTGTGGGCGAGCACCCGCTCCAGCTGTACTCTCTGGGTACGCCGAATGGACAGAAAGTTACCATCATGCTGGAAGAGCTGCTGGCGCTGGGCGTGACGGGCGCGGAATACGACGCATGGTTAATCCGCATCGGTGAGGGCGATCAGTTCTCCAGCGGTTTTGTCGACGTGAACCCGAACTCGAAGATCCCGGCGCTGCGTGACCACTCCACCACCCCGCCGACGCGCGTCTTTGAATCCGGCAATATCCTGCTCTATCTGGCCGAGAAATTTGGTCACTTCCTGCCAAAAGATCCGGCTGGACGTACGGAAACCCTGAACTGGCTGTTCTGGTTACAGGGCGCGGCCCCGTTCCTCGGCGGCGGTTTTGGCCACTTCTATAACTACGCGCCGGTGAAGATTGAGTACGCTATCGATCGCTTCACCATGGAGGCTAAACGCCTGTTCGACGTGCTGGACAAGCAGCTGGGGCGCGGTCGTTATGTAGCGGGTGAGGAATATACCATTGCGGATATGGCAGTCTGGCCATGGTTTGGCTGCGTGGCGCTGGGCAGCGTCTACAACGCCGCCGAATTCCTCGACGCCGGGAAGTACACCAACGTGCAGCGCTGGGCAAAAGATGTGGCGAATCGCCCGGCCGTTAAACGCGGGCGCATTGTTAACCGCACCAACGGCGAGCTGAACGAGCAGCTGCATGAGCGCCATTCAGCGAGCGACTTCGATACCCAGACGGAAGATAAACGTCAGGATTGACCCATGACCGGGCGGTTCGCCGCCCCTCTTCTGCGATGAGAAAAATGAGTCAGCACGCGTGAGCAAGGATCCTCGAATGTCAGACCAGACGCTAAAAGCGACCCGACAGCAGAGCATCATCACCCTGCTGAGTAAAAGCGACTGGCTGACCACTGATGCCCTGGCTGAAAAGCTCTCCGTCAGCAAAGAGACGATCCGCCGGGATCTGAAGTCGTTACAGCAGCAGGGGAAACTTCTGCGCCAGCATGGGCGTGCGCGTCTGATTCACCCGGACAGCCGCGACAGCGGTGAACCCTTTGGCGCACGCCTGAAAAGCCATTATGCCGACAAAGCCGATATTGCCCGACACGCGCTGGGCTGGATCAGCGAAGGGATGACCATCGCCCTCGACGCCAGCTCGACCTGCTTTCATCTGGCGCGCCAGCTTCCGGATATCGAACTCACCGTGTTTACCAATAGCCTGCCTGTCTGCCACGAGATGGCAAAGCGCGAGCGGATCACGCTTATCTGCTCCGGCGGAACGCTTGAGCGTAAGTATCGCTGCTATGTTAATCCGGCGCTGGTGACGCAGCTTAAAGGGCTGGAGATCGATCTGTTTATCTTCTCGTGTGAAGGGGTTGATGAGCATGGCGTCCTTTGGGATCCGTCTGAGCACAACGCGGGCTTTAAGGCGATGCTGTTAAACCGGGCCAGCCAGTCGCTGCTGCTGATCGACAAAAGTAAATTTATGCGGGCAAGCGAAGTGAAAATCGGTCAGCTGTCGCAGGTGACACAGATTATTCAGAGCGATAAATGTCAGGCCGCCAGAGACGGCCTGACGCGATGATGTTACGCGGAGAGACGGAACTTCTGCACTGAGCGCTGGAGTTCTTCGGTCTGCCGTTCCAGTGCGGCCGCGGCGGCGGAAACCTGCTCCACCAGCGAGGCATTCTGCTGGGTCACGCCGTCCATCTGCGTGATGGCTACGCCGACCTGAGAAATACCTTTGCTCTGCTCCTCTGACGCGATGGCGATCTGCTTCATAATGACGGTCACCTCCGTCACGTCGCGCAGGATAGCTTCCATCGTCGTGCCGGTATCGTTCACCAGCTGCGCCCCCTGCTCCACGCGGGCAACGGAATCCGCAATCAGCCCTTCGATCTCTTTTGCCGCATTCGCGCTGCGGCTGGCCAGATTACGCACCTCGCCCGCCACGACCGCAAAACCGCGCCCCTGCTCCCCGGCCCGAGCCGCTTCCACCGCGGCGTTCAGCGCCAGAATATTGGTCTGGAAGGCGATGCTGTTGATAACGGTAGTGATTTCAGCAATTTTCTTCGAGCTGTCCGAAATGCCGCTCATGGTCGTGACCACATCGTCTACCAGCGACCCGCCGCGGCTGGCCGTACTGGAGGCGACATCCGCAAGCTGGCTGGCCTGGCGCGCGCTTTCGGCGTTCAGCTTCACCGTTGCGGTAAGCTGCTCCATGCTGGCCGCGGTCTCTTCCAGCGCAGCGGCCTGCTCTTCGGTACGCGAAGAGAGATCGTTATTCCCGCTGGAGATCTCCGTTGCCCCGCGCCAGATATTCTCGCTGCCGGAACGAATCGTGCTGACCGCCTCCCGCAGGCTGTCCTGCATGGCGCTCAGCAGCGGAACCAGTTGCCCCACGCAGTTGCGGCCAATGGGCTCAATCGGCTGGCTGAGATCGCCCTGCGCAATCTGGCGGAACTGCTGACGGATACGCTCCAGCGGTTTTACCAGCAGCGCCACCAGGTAGCGGTCGGTGAACAGCAGGATCAGCAGACCCACGATCGTGGCGGTGATAATCACCGTCCGGGTCATGCTGGTCAGGCTGTCGACCACAACGCGCGTACTGTCGAGCGCCTTCACCGCAGAATTGTTAAAGTTCTCAACCGCGGCGCCAAACGCGCGGCTTAGCGGCGGCGTAACATTGTTGGCATGCTGACGATAGCCTTCGAGCGTCGCCTGCTTTGCCTGCACCATCTGAGGCGTAACGCCCCGATCGAGCAGCGCCTGCCAGGTGGAAATCACCTGCGCAGAGACCTTTTCATCCATCGGGCCCGGGGAGATAGCTTTCATCTCTGCCAGCTTTTTACTCATGTTATCCAGCGCCTGCTGAGCAGGAGCCAGGTCCGGCGTGCCGCCCGCTGCTTTAGCTTCCATCGCCCGGCTCAGGCGGGTGACGAAACGGAAATACTGATCGTTGCCCTGGCTCAGCACCGTCATTTGCCTGACCAGCTGGCGGTCAACGTCATTACCATCAGAAACACGAGACAGAGACCAGGTGCTGTAAAGCCCCACGCCTGCCCACATGACACAAAAGATCCCCAGTACCGTCAGCATGACGAAACGGATGGTGAAATTACGAAGCATCTTCATTGAGTATTCCTTGCCGTGAGGGTGAATTCGCCCAGGGGCGAGTACTACCCTCGTTATCGGCAGGGACAGGGGAAAAGATAACCCTTTGTGATGATTTATTTAAGCAGGGCTTATCATTCCAGATATTTTTTAAACCAGCTTAACGTTCTCGACCAGGCCAGCTCGGCTGCGGGCTGGTCATAGCGTGGGGTAGAATCGTTGTGAAATCCATGGTTTACGCCGGGGTAGATATACGCTTCATAAACCTTATTATTTGATTTCAGCGCGGCTTCATAGGCAGGCCAGCCCTCGTTAATATTTTTGTCCAGCTCGGCATAATGAAGCAGGAGCGGCGCGCTAATTTTTGGCACATCCTCCACCCGCGGCTGACGACCATAGAAGGGCACCGCGCAGTCGAGTTCCGGATACGCTACGGCGGCGGCATTCGATACGCCGCCGCCGTAGCAAAAACCGGTAATCCCCACCTTACCGGTGGCTTCCGGATGATTTTTCATAAACTCTATGGCGGCAAAAAAGTCGTTCATCAGCCTTGTCGGGTCGACCTTCTGCTGCAAAACCTTTCCTTCGTCGTCGTTGCCGGGGTATCCCCCCACCGAGCTCAGGCCGTCGGGAGCCAGCGCGATATACCCCGCTTTCGCCACGCGTCGTGCCACGTCTTCAATATACGGATTCAGCCCCCGGTTCTCATGCACGACCACTACTGCGGGCGTTTTCGCGGTGGCTTTGGCCGGCTTCACCAGGTAACCGCGCACTTCGCCGTGACCATTGGGCGAGGGATAAGTGATGTATTCCGGAAGAATATCGGGATCGGTGAATTTAACCTGCTCCGCGAGGGCGTAGTTGGGTTTAAGCATATTAAACAGCATCAGCGCCGTTACGCCGCCTGCGGCATAGCGCGCCGCGAGATTCAGAAATTCGCGTTTGCTGATTTTACCGTGGGCGTAATAGTCATAGTAATCAAGCAGCTCTTGCGGAAAATCTTTGGCAGTCAGGCGCGTCATCGCTTATCTCCATGATTTATGATTTGATAAGCTTAGAATAAAAACGCTGTTTCGAAAATTCACCGATAAGAAAGGAGACATCATGTCCTGGCACCCTTACACCGGCCGATACGAAAACATGCAGTACCGATACTGCGGCAAAAGCGGCCTGCGCTTACCGGCGCTGTCGCTGGGTCTGTGGCACAGCTTTGGCCACATTCAGGCGCTCGATTCCCAGCGCGCGCTGCTGCGTAAGGCCTTCGATCTCGGCATTACCCATTTTGACCTTGCCAACAACTACGGCCCCCCTCCAGGCAGCGCTGAAGAAAATTTTGGCCGCCTGCTGCGAGAAGATTTTGCCGGGTATCGCGACGAGCTGATCATCTCCACCAAAGCGGGCTACGACATGTGGCCAGGACCGTATGGTTCGGGTGGTTCACGTAAGTATCTGCTCGCTAGCCTCGACCAGAGCCTTAAACGCATGGGCGTGGAGTATGTGGATATTTTCTATTCTCACCGCGTAGACGAAAACACGCCGATGGAAGAGACCGCCGCCGCGTTGGCACACGCGGTGCAGAGCGGAAAAGCGCTGTACGTCGGCATTTCGTCCTACTCCACGGAACGCACGACGGCGATGGCCGAATTGCTGCGCGAGTGGAAGATCCCGCTTTTGATCCACCAGCCGTCTTACAACCTGCTTAACCGCTGGGTCGACAAGACTGGTCTGCTGGACGCGCTGGAGAAAAACGGAACGGGCTGTATCGCCTTTACCCCGCTGGCGCAGGGCCTGCTGACCGGGAAATACCTGAACGGTATTCCGGACGGTTCACGTATGCAGCGCGAAGGGAAAAAAGTGCGCGGCCTGACGGAGAAAATGCTGACGGAAGCCAACCTGAGCAGCCTTCGTCTGCTGAACGAGATGGCGCATGCGCGCGGGCAGACGATGGCGCAGATGGCGCTAAGCTGGCTGTTGAAAGATACACGTGTAACGTCAGTGCTGATTGGCGCGAGCCGCCCGGAGCAACTGGAAGAGAACGTTCAGGCGCTGAATAACCTGTGCTTTACCGAAGATGAACTGACGCGGATTGACCAGCACGTGGCGGATGGTGAGCTGAATTTGTGGCAGGCGTCGTCGGATAAATAAATAGTGCGGTCCGATGCTTTCGCCCCTCACCCTAACCCTCTCCCCAGAGGGGAGAGGGAACTTGAACACCCTCTCCCCTCTGGGGAGAGGGCAGGGTGAGGGGCCTGGTAAATTTATTTCTTACTGATCTTATCCAGATATCCCATCACAAACGCCGACAGTACAAACGTCAGGTGGATAATCACATACCACATCAGCTTATTATCCGGGACGTTTTTAGCATCCATAAAGACACGTAACAGGTGAATAGACGAAATCGCCACAATCGACGCCGCGACTTTATTTTTCAGCGATGAGGCGTCCATTTTCCCCAGCCAGTTGAGCTTTTCTTTGTGCTCGGCGATATCAAGCTGAGAGACGAAATTCTCATAACCGGAGAACATCACCATCACCAGTAATCCTCCTACCAGCGTCATATCCACCAGCGACAGCAGAACCAGAATCAAATCGGCTTCTGCCACGGAGAAAATGTTTGGCAGGACGTGGAATATCTCCTGGAAGAACTTGATCGTCAGGGCGACCAGCGCCAGAGAGAGACCAAAATAGACGGGTGCGAGCAGCCAGCGAGAGGCATACATTGCGTTTTCAAAGAAGCGTTCCATAAAATCCTGTCTGCAAACGAAACCAGCGCTCAGTATATCTCAACTATACCTCGTTGGGATCCACATCCGGACGCGCATACTCCGGCCAGACCAGTGCGACCAGTTCCGGGTAGGCTTCCAGGCTAAACTCGCGAAAACACTGGCGCAGATTTAATACGTCTAAATCGGAATACGACACCTTCTCGCCATTCAGACAGCGCTTTTTGATATTGTCGTAATATTTATAGACCGCCGAATTAAGGTCGCTACAGCGGCGCTGCGCGTCGAACAGGCCGGGCGTATCATTAATTTCGGCCATTTTCATTCGCTTAATTGTCGCATGGAGAAAATCGATATATTCGTGATTCACCCGCCAGTACCAGACTGGCGTCACGGCGTTCATCAAGACGGAGAAACGATCTTCCCCCTCCTCTTTGGACATCAATTCAGGCTGCGGTGGTTCACTGGCGTCATTTGACACTTTCGTTTTATTGAACTCTTGCATCAATAAAAGCACGCCAGCGGTCAGTAATAGTAACGTTACGACCGTGAAGAAAATGCTGTTCATGGGTAGGCTCCATTTTTTTTGATTTTAAAATTGCCTCATGATATTGTCAACGAATCTCACCCTTTTTCCAACCCCACCCTTTTGAAATTAAAGGAAATTAAAATGCTGCCCGACAATCTTGTCCCGGCAAAGTACCACATTACGCCTGTGGAACAGCCTTCGACGGAAGCAGATAAAGAGGCGAATTTCACTCAAGGAAAAAGAAAACTCTCCGACTATGAAGCCGATATATTAATTGGTGT
Organism: Enterobacter cloacae complex sp. SYL003; assembly: GCF_049236925.1. Lineage (NCBI taxonomy): Bacteria > Pseudomonadati > Pseudomonadota > Gammaproteobacteria > Enterobacterales > Enterobacteriaceae > Enterobacter > Enterobacter cloacae complex sp. SYL003. Next base: position 110,122 of record NZ_JBMKJK010000015.1, read on the forward strand.
TTCACGCACCGGCAAATCCCGTAATATGGTGCTGGAAGAGCACGATCGCCATTTAAAAGAACGGTTATTTCGTGCCATCAAGATTGAAGCCTTAGTTCATCTGCTAAATGATTTACAGGCCGAAGGGGAAATAGATGCCCAGACTCTAAGTCAAATAATGGCCGAGAAAACACAGCAAATAAATGAAGCTGGCAATGAAATTTGGCTTAACTTAATTACGCGTGAAAAAAACAATCCCATTTTTTATAACCTGGGGGATGATTAACGTGAATGATGATAGCGGTAATAACGTTTATTTGACTTTAGATGATAAGAAAAGCGATGAATTTATCTTAAAGCAGAATCTTGACGCCCTGAAAAAGATAAAAAATGACGAGATGACGCGAATAACGCAGGACTTGGTTTCGATTCCGGCCACGCTGGTGCGCCTGAAATGGCAGAACCGTCGGGAAATTTATGCCTTGCAGGCCAAAGAGGAGATTTACGGCGCGGTGATGAACGCCATTATTGAGCTGCGCCCTGAGCTTAAAGAGAAGATCCTTGGGCGACTGGAGACGAACTATCAGTACCTGCTGGCACGCGAGACAGCCACCCTGCGCCTGACCCGAAAACTCTCGGAGGGCAACTATCGCACATCAAACGTCACCTGCGTGGCGCTCGATGAAGAGGCGTCAACAACATCTTCTAACTGCTGACAACGTGGTTCGCCCGGCGGCGCTAGCCTGAGATTGTAGGCCGGGTAAGGCGAAGCCGCCACCCGGCACGGAAGGCGGCTTCGCCTTCGTTTTACTTCGCGGCCGCTTTCTCTTCGCCGACCAGGCCAATCTTCAGGTATCCCGCCTGATGCAGCGTGTCCATTACCTTCATCATGGTTTCATAATCGACGGTTTTATCCGCGCGGAAGAAGACGGTGGTGTCTTTCTTGCCGCCGGTCAGCTGGTCCAGCGCCGGAATAACCGAGGCATCCGTCACCGGATCGTTGCCCAGGAACATGGACTTATCGGCCTTCACGGACAGGTAGACAGGCTTTTCCGGACGCGGCTGCGGCTGGCTGGAGGACGCTGGCAGATTCACCTTCACGTCCACCGTCGCCAGCGGCGCGGCAACCATAAAGATAATCAGCAGAACCAGCATGACGTCGATAAACGGCGTGACGTTGATCTCATGCATTTCACCGTTATCGTCCAGATTTTCATTAAGACGCATTGCCATACAATCAACCTACGCGCAGTTTGGACGCCGCATGCACCGGTTTAACGGCGCTGGCGTTCAGGTCCAGATCGCGGCTTTGCAGCAGCAGAACCTGCGCGGCAACGTCACCCAGTGTGGCTTTGTAACTGCCAATCATGCGCGCGAAGATGTTATAGATAACTACCGCAGGGATAGCGGCAACCAGACCGATAGCCGTTGCCAGCAGCGCTTCTGCGATACCCGGCGCGACGACCGCAAGGTTAGTGGTCTGCGTCTGGGCGATACCGATAAAGCTGTTCATGATGCCCCAGACGGTACCGAACAGGCCGACGAACGGGGAGATAGCGCCGATAGTCGCCAGGTAGCCGTTACCGCGGCCCATATGACGACCCACGGCCGCAACGCGACGCTCCAGACGGAAGCCGGTACGCTCTTTAATGCCTTCGTTATCTTCACTGCCTGCGGAGAGTTCCAGCTCGTTCTGCGCTTCGTTCACTAACAGGGTAGTCAGGCTTTTCGCATGGAAGGATGAGGTGATATCAGAAGCCTGATCCAGAGAGCGGGCTTCCGCCAGCTGCTTCTGCTCACGCTTGAGGCGGCGTTTTTGTGAAAGAAGTTCGGCGCTCTTGCTGAAGAAGATAGCCCAGGTGATCACGGACGCCAGAATCAGGCCGATCATCACAACCTTAACGACGATGTCAGCATGTTGATACATGCCCCAAACGGAGAGATCCGTCTGCATCAAATTATTACCCACTCTGTATCTCCAGGACGCAAATCACACAATCTGAACGTAATAATATCAAAACGTCGTCGAATTGATAGTAGTTCTCATTAGTATTTACATAGTGCCGTAATTTTCGCTCACTTTCCTTGCGCTTACGCAGTAAAAATTTCTTGTGCGAATTTTTGATAATATTTTCTGCTTATTCGATAAGCATCCGGATGCACATTCTGACAATCGTGGTAGTCTGGACGTCCAGACGTATAAAAATAGGGTTAGCGAACATGACTAAAAAGCAGCTTGAGACCACGCTGGTGCAGGCAGGACGCAGTAAAAAATACACCCAGGGCTCGGTCAACAGCGTGATCCAGCGTGCCTCCTCGCTGGTGTTTGATACCGTCGAAGATAAAAAAATCGCCACGCGTAATCGCGCGAAAGGCGGGCTGTTTTACGGTCGCCGTGGCACGTTAACCCATTTCTCGTTGCAGGAAGCCATGTGCGAACTGGAGGGCGGCGCGGGCTGCGCGCTGTTCCCGTGCGGTGCTGCGGCGGTCGCCAATACCATTCTGGCGTTTGTTGAACAGGGTGACCACATCCTGATGACCAATACCGCCTACGAGCCAAGCCAGGACTTCTGCACCAAAATACTCAGCAAGCTCGGCGTCACCACCAGCTGGTTCGATCCGCTGATTGGGGCCGGTATTGCCGGGCTTATTCAGCCCAACACGCGCGTTGTGTTCCTGGAGTCTCCCGGCTCCATCACCATGGAAGTGCATGATGTCCCGGCCATCGTGAAGGCGGTGCGCAGCATAGCGCCGGAAGCGATCATCATGATCGACAACACCTGGGCGGCAGGTGTGCTGTTTAAAGCCCTGGAATTTGACATCGATATCTCCATTCAGGCGGCGACCAAATACCTGATTGGCCACTCAGACGGCATGATCGGTACGGCGGTATCTAATGCCCGCTGCTGGGAGCAATTGCGTGAAAACGCCTACCTGATGGGCCAGATGGTGGATGCCGATACCGCCTACATGACCAGCCGGGGCATCCGTACGCTCGGCGTGCGTCTGCGTCAGCATCACGAAAGCAGCCTGCAAATTGCTCAGTGGCTGGCGCTGCATCCGCAGGTGGAGCGCGTTAACCATCCGGCGCTGCCGGGCAGCAAGGGCCACGAATACTGGCAACGTGACTTTACGGGCAGCAGCGGGTTGTTCTCATTTGTTCTTAAGAAGCGCCTGAATGACGCCGAGCTGGCAAGCTATCTGGATAACTTTACCCTCTTCAGCATGGCCTATTCATGGGGTGGGTTTGAATCGTTGATCCTGCCCAATCAGCCGGAGCAGATTGCGGCCCTGCGCCCGGGCGGCGAGGTGGACTTCGAGGGGACCTTAATCCGCCTGCATATCGGGCTGGAAAATGTGGACGATTTAATTGCGGATTTATCGGCAGGATTTGAGCGCATCGTGTAAAGTGCTGGCTGACATGTACTCCCTGGACGCTATTCTGAACACCGCAAGCAGAAAAGTCTGTATGAGATGCGCCTGCGATCAACCCCGACAGGCAAAATTGGGAGTACAATAGCGTTATATCTGCTGTTCCACAGGAAAGTCCATGGCTGTTATTCAAAATATCATCACGGCGCTCTGGCAACACGATTTTGCCGCGCTGGCGGACCCACATGTCGTCGGGATTGTCTATTTCGTGATGTTCGCGACGCTGTTTCTGGAAAATGGATTACTGCCAGCCTCATTTTTACCCGGTGACAGCCTGCTCTTGCTCGCAGGGGCGTTAATCGGCAAGGGCGTGATGGACTTCGCACCGACAATGGTGATCCTCACCTCTGCGGCCAGTCTCGGCTGTTGGCTGAGCTACCTGCAAGGGCGCTGGCTTGGAAACACCCGCGTGGTGAAAGGCTGGCTGGCGCAGCTGCCGCATAAATATCATCAGCGCGCGACCTGCATGTTTGACCGTCACGGCCTGCTGGCGTTGCTTGCCGGGCGTTTTCTGGCGTTCGTTCGCACCCTGTTGCCTACCATGGCGGGTATTTCAGGCCTCTCTAACCGCCGCTTCCAGTTCTTCAACTGGCTGAGCGCCCTGCTCTGGGTGGGCGTGGTCACCACACTCGGCTACGCGCTGAATATGATCCCCTTTGTTAAACGCCATGAAGACCAGGTGATGACCTTCCTGATGATCCTGCCGATTTTCCTGCTGGTTGCAGGGCTGGTGGGTACCATTGCGGTGGTGATCAAGAAAAAGTATTGCAGCGCATAAATAAAAGCCGGGTGGCGCTACCGCTTACCCGGCCTCCGTTTCCCCTCACGCTCCCTGCATGGTTCTGATACGTGACGCATCTTCCCCCGGCGTGACGCCGAAGTAACGCTTAAACTCCCGACTAAACTGCGACGCGCTTTCATACCCGACCCGCATCGCCGCGGCGCTGGCCTTCATGCCATCGTGGATCATCAGCATCCGCGCCTTATGCAGACGGTAGGTTTTGAGGTACTGCAACGGCGACGTGCTGGTGACGGATTTAAAGTTATGGTGAAACGCCGAGACGCTCATATTGGCTTCCGCCGCCAGCTGATCAACGCTGAGGTTTTCCGTGTACTGGCTCTCGATGCGCTTCAGCACGCGACTAATGAGGCTGAAGTGCGTTTGCCGGCTTACCAGCGCCAGCAGCGCCCCGCCGCCCGGTCCCAGCAGCACATGGTAAAGAATTTCGCGGATAATCTGCTTTCCGAGAATACGCGCATCCAGAGGCCTTTCCATCACGTCTAACAGGCGTTCAATCGCGCAGAGAATTTCCTCCGATAAGGTCGCGGAGTTGATACCGCTTGCCGCCATCGACGGCCGGAAAAGTTCGTCCTCCCCAATCTCCATCAGCAACTCCTGCAACTGGAGAATGTCGACGTTGACGCGGATCCCGGCCAGCGGTACCTCCTCTGTCGCGAAAGTTTCACATTCGAAGGGTAAAGGTACAGTCAGAAGCAGATATTCATTGGTGTCGTAACGGAACACGCGCTCATTGATATAGCCAATCTTATGGCCAGAAAAGAGAAACACGATGCCGGGCTGATACATCACCGGGGTGCGCGTTCCGGGCTGGGTACCGTAGAGCAATCGGATATCCGGCAACAGCTCAGCCGAATCATTTCCGTTATCTATCAGTCTTTTAATCTGCGACGTTAGCTGGCGGCAGATGGCATCACGGTTCATTTTCAGTTACTCCGGGTACGGTTTCCGACGCTAACAGTGTGCGCATTTTCTTACCGTTTCTCCAGCGTGCTGTAGAAATGGGCAAGACATCGGCAGGAATGTGCATTGAGAGGATAGCGCCTGCCCGCCACAATGTGCAGCATCAGGTTGCCTTCTGCGCCACCACGATTTTTTACCCACTACAGGGAACAAGCCATGTACAACTTTAATCTTCACACCCCAACCCGCATTCTGTTTGGTAAAGACGCTATCGCTGACCTGCGCGCGCAAATCCCGACGGACGCCCGCGTCCTGATTACCTACGGCGGCGGCAGCGTGAAAAAAACCGGCGTACTGGATCAGGTTTATAGCGCTCTGGAAGGGCTGGACGTACGCGAGTTCGGCGGTATCGAGCCTAACCCGTCTTATGAAACGCTGATGAACGCGGTAAAAATCGCCCGTGAGGAGCAGATCACTTTCCTGCTGGCGGTGGGCGGCGGTTCCGTGCTGGACGGCACCAAATTCATCGCGGCGGCAGCGCATTACGCTGACGGCATCGACCCGTGGCATATTCTGGAAACGGGCGGCAGCGACATCAGCAGTGCGATCCCGATGGGCTCCGTGCTGACGCTGCCGGCCACCGGCTCTGAGTCCAACAAAGGCGCGGTCATCTCCCGTAAAACCACCGGTGACAAGCAGGCCTTTATGAACGAACACGTTCAGCCCGTGTTCGCGATCCTCGATCCGGTTTACACCTATACCCTGCCTGCGCGTCAGGTGGCGAACGGCGTGGTCGACGCCTTTGTTCACACCGTTGAGCAGTACGTCACTTACCCGGTAAACGCCAAAATTCAGGATCGTTTCGCGGAAGGCATTCTGCTGACGCTGATTGAAGAAGGTCCGAAAGCGCTGAAAGAGCCTGAAAACTATGACGTGCGTGCTAACGTGATGTGGGCTGCAACACAGGCACTGAATGGCCTTATCGGTGCAGGCGTGCCACAGGACTGGGCTACCCATATGCTCGGCCACGAGCTGACGGCGATGCACGGCCTGGATCACGCCCAGACGCTGGCGGTGGTTCTGCCTGCGCTGTGGAATGAAAAACGTGACGCTAAACGCGCCAAACTGCTCCAGTACGCCGAACGCGTGTGGAACATCACCGAGGGTTCCGACGATGCGCGTATTGATGCCGCAATTGAAGCCACCCGTCACTTCTTTGAAAGCCTGGGCGTGCCAACGCGTCTCTCTGACTACGGCCTGGACGGCAGCTCCATCCCTGCCCTGCTGGCGAAGCTGGAAGCACACGGTATGACGCAGATCGGCGAGCACGGCGACATCACCCTGGACGTCAGCCGTCGTATTTACGAAGCGGCACGCTAAGCGTTTTTAGGATCCTGACTTTCGTTTTTTGACATTTCGTCCAGACTTAATGCACATCACATCGTCGGAGGTTCCCTCCGGCGATGAGCACCTGAAGGAGGAAAAATGGCAAACCAAACCGTAATCAAGCTACAGGACGGCAACGTGATGCCCCAGCTGGGGCTAGGTGTATGGAAAGCCGGTAACGACGAGGTCGTCTCCGCCATTCATAAAGCCCTGGAAGTCGGCTATCGGTCCATTGATACCGCCGCCGCCTATAAAAACGAGGACGGCGTGGGGACCGCGCTTGCCAGCGCTGGCATTCCCCGCGATGAGTTATTCATCACCACCAAGCTGTGGAACGACGATCAAAAGCGTCCACGCGAAGCGTTACAGGAGAGCCTGGAGAAACTCCAGCTCGATTTCGTCGATCTTTATCTCATGCACTGGCCGGTACCGGCTATCGACCATTACGTTGATGCCTGGAAAGGGATGATTGAGCTGCAAAAAGAGGGGCTGATAAAAAGCATCGGCGTCTGTAATTTCCAGGTTCATCACCTGCAACGCCTGATTGATGAAACGGGCGTCGCGCCGGTGATTAACCAGATTGAACTGCATCCGCTGATGCAGCAGCGCCAGCTTCATTCGTGGAACGCCACGCACAAGATCCAGACCGAATCCTGGAGCCCGCTGGCCCAGGGCGGCGAAGGGGTGTTTGACCAGAAAATCATTCGTGAACTGGCGGATAAGTACGGCAAAACGCCGGCGCAGATCGTCATTCGCTGGCATCTGGATAGCGGTCTGGTGGTGATCCCGAAATCGGTCACGCCATCGCGTATCGCCGAGAACTTCGACGTCTGGGATTTCCGCCTGGATAAAGACGAGCTGGGTGAGATTGCGAAGCTGGATAAAGGTAAACGTTTAGGCCCGGATCCGGATCAGTTTGGCGGGTAGTTTCCCCTCACCCTAACCCTCTCCCACAGGGAGAGGGAATGCTTTCCACCCTCTCCCTGTGGGAGAGGGCCGGGGTGAGGGCATCATCGTTATCCGATCTTACGTTTTCCCGTTTTTTTCGTCCCCGAAGCCCCACCGTTCGAACGCTGATGCACAATTGGCGTGTGCTTGGTCAGCGCCGGGCGCGTATTGCGGTTCTGGCGGCGCGCTTCGCGCATCTCTTCCAGCGTTGGCGCAGGCACCAGGCAATCACGACGCGAGCCGATCAGGTGCTTTTTCCCCATCTCTTCCAGCGCCTGACGGATCAGCGGCCAGTTTTTCGGGTCGTGATAGCGCAGCAGCGCTTTGTGCAGACGGCGCTGTTTATCCCCTTTCGGCACCACCACGTCTTCGCTCTTATAACCAATCTTACTCAGCGGGTTTTTGCCGGTGTAATACATGGTCGTCGAGTTAGCGAGCGGCGACGGGTAGAAGTTCTGCACCTGATCCAGACGGAATCGACGCTGCTTCAGCCACAGCGCCAGGTTCACCATGTCTTCATCACGGGTGCCGGGGTGCGCGGAGATGAAGTATGGGATCAGATACTGCTCTTTCCCCGCCTGTTTTGAAAAGGTATCAAACAGCTGTTTAAAGCGGTCATAGCTGCCCATGCCCGGCTTCATCATTTTGGACAGCGGGCCCTCTTCGGTGTGCTCCGGGGCGATCTTCAGATAACCGCCAACGTGGTGCGTCGCCAGCTCTTTGATGTAGCGCGGATCTTCCACCGCAATGTCGTAACGCACGCCGGAGGCGATCAGGATCTTCTTGATGCCTTTCAGGTCACGGGCGCGACGGTAAAGGTTGATCGTCGGCTCGTGGTTGGTGTCCATATGCTCGCAAATGCTCGGATAGACGCAGGAGAGACGACGACAGGTCTGCTCAGCGCGCGGCGATTTGCAGCGCAGCATGTACATGTTAGCCGTTGGGCCACCCAGATCGGAGATTACGCCGGTAAAGCCCGGGACCGAGTCGCGAATCGCTTCGATCTCGTTAACAATCGACTCTTCGGAACGGCTCTGAATAATACGACCTTCGTGTTCGGTGATCGAACAGAAGGAGCACCCGCCGAAGCAGCCGCGCATGATGTTGACCGAGAAGCGGATCATCTCGTACGCTGGAATACGGCTGTTGCCATATGACGGATGCGGCACACGCTTGTACGGCAGGGCAAAAACGCTGTCCATCTCTTCGGTAGAGAGCGGGATCGCCGGTGGGTTAACCCAGATATAACGCTCGCCGTGCTTTTGCATCAACGCGCGGGCACAGCCCGGGTTGGTTTCATGGTGCAGAATACGGGAGGCGTGTGCGTAGAGCACCTTGTCAGCTTTGACCTTCTCATATGACGGCAGCAGCACATAGGTCTTTTCCCACGGCTTCGGACGCGGCGGCTGCACCACCACGGCCTTTGCTTCCGCTTTCTTCGGCTCAACTGGTTTGTTATCCGCGCACGGCAGATCGTCACCGTACGGATGCGGGATAGGGTCGATTTTGCCCGGCATATCGATAATGCGGGAATCCACCCCGCTCCAGCCCGGCAGCGCCTCTTTCACCATGATCGCGGTGTTGCGCACGTCGCGGATCTCGCTGACCGCTTCACCCTGCGCCAGGCGATGCGCCACTTCCACCAGCGGACGCTCGCCGTTGCCGAAGATCAGCATGTCGGCTTTCGAATCCACCAGCACCGAACGGCGCACGGTGTCAGACCAGTAGTCGTAGTGCGCGGTGCGGCGCAGGCTCGCCTCGATGCCGCCCAGGATCACCGGCACGTCTTTCCATGCTTCTTTGCATCGCTGGGTGTAGACGAGGGTCGCGCGATCGGGACGTTTACCCGCCACGTTGTCAGCCGTATAAGCGTCGTCATGGCGCAGCTTACGGTCCGCGGTATAGCGGTTGATCATCGAGTCCATGTTGCCCGCGGTCACGCCAAAGAACAGGTTAGGTTTACCCAGACGCATAAAGTCGTCTTTGCTGTTCCAGTCAGGCTGAGAAATAATCCCCACGCGGAAACCCTGAGCTTCCAGCATACGGCCGCAGATCGCCATGCCAAAGCTCGGGTGATCGACATACGCATCACCCGTCACCAGAATGATATCGCAGCTGTCCCAGCCCAGTTGATCCATCTCTTCCCGGGACATCGGCAGGAACGGCGCCGGTCCAAAGCAGGCTGCCCAGTACTGGGGCCAGGAGAAGAGGTCGCGATCCGGCTGGATCAGGGAAATTGCGCTCATAATGCTTCCGAAGAAAAAATAGACAAAAGGAGCGGGATTATACGCTGGTTTATCGGGGGAAATGAAGGGGTATTTATTGCCCGGTGACGCTACGCTTACCGGGCCTACGGGCCTGTAGGTCGGGTAAGGCGAAGCCGCCACCCGACTCGTTTTACGGTGCCGGATTCACCAGCATCTGCCCTACCGACCCCCTGTCCATCATCTCCAGCGTCTGGCTGTGGAACAGGAACGGGAAGTGCGGCCATGACGGCTGTCCATAGTAGACGAGCAGTTCTACCTGCCCATCCACCCAGACGGTGTCTTTCCAGCCCCTGTCTTCCGGGAACGGCATCGCCCCGTTGACGTTGCGGATCAGGAATGACACCCCTTCAATATGGAACGACTGCGGCATCTCCGAGCGGACGGTCCAGCGCTCCCAGGTTCCCTGCTGGGCGGTGATATCAATACGGTTTACGTCCCACAGCGCGCCGTTGATGCCCGGATCGTCGCCAAGGCTGATATCGCGACTGCGTACTGCAGGGCCGGTCACAATTTCCTGCGGCAGCAGGCGCATCGGCAGACTGTCGGTCACCAGCGGCAACAGGCCGGTCGGGCGCAGCGTCAGCACCAGCGTGGAGACCAGAACGCTCGACGGTTCAAAGAAGCCGCGAATGCGGTCAACAATGCTTGCCGCTTCGCCGCAGGTCACGGACACTTCATCCCCGTTGGTCATATCCACGAGGATTTCACGACGTTCGCCCGGCGCCAGCGCCAGCTGTTTCACCGACACCGGCGCAGGTAATAACCCCTGATCGCCTGAAATCACATGCAGGGCGCGGCCGTCGCTCATTTGCAGCAGGTAGCGGCGCGAGTTAGAGGCATTCAACAGACGCAGGCGCACCCAGCCACGAGACACTTCGACATACGGGCTTTGCGCGCCGTTAACCAGCAGCGTATCGCCCACAAAGCCACCGCTGCCCGGCTCGCTGTACTCCGGCGTACCGAAGTTATCCAGACGCTTGTCCTGAATAATGATCGGGAAATCATCAACACCGTAGTGATTCGGGATCGGCAGCGTTTTACTGACCTCATCTTCAATCAGCCACATCCCGGCCAGGCCGTTATAGACCTGCTGGGCGGTGCGGTTCGGGGTGTTGGCGTGATACCACAATGTCGCCGCGCTCTGACGAATCGGGAGGACGGGCGCCCAGTCGGCATTCGGCGACATCATGCGCGCCGCGCCGCCCATCAGCGGCCCCGGCACCTGCAACCCACTGACGGTCATTGCGACATTTTCCGTCGTCCGGTTACTGTAGATGAGCTTGACGTCATCCCCATTCCACACGCGAATGGTCGGCCCGAGGTAGCGTCCGTTAATGCCCCATACCTGCGCGCGCGTTCCCTGGGTAAAGGACCAGTGGCTACGCTGAAGCGTGAGGAATAGCGGCTGCCCGCGACGGGATTCAATCAACGGCGGAATAGGCAGCGGCTGTTGCTGCCCGGCGGCGCTGGCTGTCCGCGGCATCGCACCCGCACAAAGGGCGATACCCGAAGCCTGAATAAACTGACGCCGACTGAGTGACATATAAGCTCCATCTGAAACGACTAACAACGCGGGAATTCGTTTTCCCTTGAACGAAACCGGGTTAAATCTTACCGGCGGCTTCTCGCTCTGCAACTTCTTTATCGAGCTGTGCAATGTGCTGAGCCATCAGCTCGCGGCAGTGCGTGGCCAGCTCGCGCACCTGGTCTTTACCGTATTTGGAGGTATCCACCGGCGGTAGCATTTCGACAATGACCAGTCCGTTTTTCAGACGGTTAAGATTAATCTTATTCGATGTATTGGAAACGCACACGGGAATAATTGGAACGCCTGCCGCAATTGCAGCATGAAACGCGCCGGTCTTGAACGGCAGCAGGCCGCGACCGCGGCTGCGCGTCCCTTCCGGGAACATCCAGATTGAGATCCGGCGCTTTTTAAACTGATCCACCACTTCCGCAATGGTGCCATGCGCTTTCGCACGGTTGTTGCGGTCAATCAGCAAGTTACCGGTGAGCCAGTACAGTTGGCCGAAAAGCGGGATCCACAGCAGGCTCTTTTTCCCGACGGTTACGGTCGGCGGAATAACAATATTTGAGGCCGTCACCATATCGTAGTTGTTTTGATGGTTAGCGATATAGATGGCGTTACCGAAATTCTCCGCCCCTTCAGGCAGACGCTTTTCAACCTTCAGGCCGAACAATGGCGCAAGGCGACCAAACATGTGCCCGAACGTCGCGACATGTTTTGGGTTACGCGGGCTGAACAGGCAATAAATCGATCCGAAAATACAGACCAGAATGCAGTAAATAACGGTAAGAATAAGACGAACAATGTATAGCATAGCGACCTCTGAAGCCCTGACAGCTGACAATTATACTTCACCTGTGGCCAGGTAAGGACTTTATTACGAGCGCGTATTGTTAATCGCAACGCACGAATTAACAACGTTTTTACGGGAAATTTTATGGTAATCCCCCTCCGGAAAGAGGGGGGGATGAAACAGGTTACTCTTCGCTGTCGTCCGCTTTGCTGCGCGCCGGCGAGTCGATCTCCACGCGGTCGATGCGCTGCAGGCCACGCATCAGTGAGCCGCGACGTCCGCGCTCGCCAACCACCTTCTGCAACTCTTCCGGACGCAGTTTGATCTTACGTTTGCCGACATGAATGGTCAGCGTGCTCTGCGGCGGCAGCAGGAAGAGATGCGCCAGGCTATCTTCGCCTTTTGCCGCTTCCGCTGACGGGATACTGATGATCTTGTTGCCCTTCCCTTTCGACAGCTCCGGCAGATCGCTGACCGGGAACATCAGCATGCGTCCGGCAGCGGTGATCGCCAGCAGCATATCGCTTTCGTTCTCGATGATCAGCGGCGGCATGACGTGTGCGTTATCCGGCAGGCTGATCAGCGCTTTACCGGCGCGGTTACGCGATACCAGATCGTTAAAGGTGCAGATAAAGCCGTAGCCAGCATCAGACGCCATCAGCAGTTTTTGATCGTCGGCTTCCATCAGCATATGGTCAACCGTGGCGCCCGGCGGCAGCGTCAGCTTGCCGGTCAGCGGTTCGCCCTGCCCGCGCGCGGATGGCAGCGTGATCGGATCAATAGCGTAGCTGCGGCCCGTGGAGTCGATAAACGCCACCGGCTGGTTGCTCTTGCCCTTCACCGCCGCCTTGAAGCTGTCACCGGATTTGTAGCTCAGACCCGGCGCGTCGATATCGTGGCCTTTGGCGCTACGCACCCAGCCGCTCTGGGAAAGCACGATGGTCACCGGCTCGGACGGCAGCATGTCGTGCTCGTTCATCGCCTTCGCTTCTTCGCGCTCATGCAGCGGAGAACGACGGTCGTCGCCAAAGGCGTCGGCATCGGCCTGCAACTCTTTCTTCAGCAGGGTGTTCATCTTGCGCTCGGACGCCAGAATCGCCTGAAGCTGATCGCGCTCTTTTTCCAGCTCGTTCTGCTCGCCGCGGATCTTCATCTCTTCCAGCTTAGCGAGATGGCGCAGCTTCAGTTCGAGGATCGCTTCGGCCTGGGTTTCGCTGATGCCAAAGCGCGACATCAGGGCAGGCTTAGGCTCGTCCTCGGTACGAATGATCTCAATCACTTCGTCAATGTTGAGGAACGCCACCAGCAAACCTTCGAGGATATGCAGGCGCTTAAGCACTTTCTCCAGCCGATGGTTCAGACGGCGGCGCACCGTATCGCGGCGGAAGGCCAGCCATTCGGTGAGGATCTCCAGCAGGTTTTTCACCGCCGGACGACCGTCCAGACCAATCATGTTCAGGTTGATGCGGTAGCTTTTTTCCAGATCGGTAGTGGCGAAAAGGTGGTTCATCACCTGCTCCATATCCACGCGGTTAGAGCGCGGCACGATCACCAGACGGGTCGGGTTTTCGTGGTCCGATTCGTCACGCAGGTCGTCCACCATCGGCAGCTTTTTATTGCGCATCTGGGAGGCAATCTGCTCCAGCACCTTCGCGCCGGAGACCTGGTGCGGCAGCGCGGTGATCACCACGGCGCCATCCTCTTTGGTCCATACCGCGCGCATGCGCACGGAGCCTCGGCCGTTCTGGTAGATTTTACGGATTTCCGCACGCGAGGTGATGATCTCGGCTTCGGTCGGATAGTCCGGCCCCTGCACGATATCCAGCAGATCGTCCAGCGAGGTTTTTGGCTGCTCAATCAGGGTGATGGCGGCTTTCGCCACTTCACGCAGGTTGTGCGGCGGAATGTCCGTCGCCATGCCCACGGCGATACCGGTCGTGCCGTTCAGCAGGATGTTCGGCAGACGCGCAGGCAGCATTTTCGGCTCCTGCATCGTACCGTCGAAGTTTGGCACCCAGTCGACCGTACCCTGCCCCAGCTCGCCCAACAGCACTTCGGCATATTTAGACAGACGGGATTCGGTATAACGCATCGCCGCGAAGGATTTCGGATCGTCCGGCGCCCCCCAGTTCCCCTGACCATCCACCAGCGGATAGCGGTAAGAGAAGGGCTGGGCCATCAGCACCATCGCTTCATAGCAGGCGCTGTCACCGTGCGGATGGTATTTCCCCAGCACGTCACCGACGGTACGGGCGGATTTCTTGAACTTGGCGGTCGCATTCAGCCCCAGTTCGGACATCGCATAGACGATGCGGCGCTGAACGGGCTTCAGGCCATCCCCGATAAACGGCAACGCCCTGTCCATGATGACGTACATGGAGTAGTTCAGGTAGGCGTTTTCCGTGAATTCATGTAGCGCGAGGCGCTCTGCCATATCGCTCATTACGTGTGATTCCTCAACTCAGAAACCGATGGGTTTCAGGCAATATTGCCGCAGATACTACCTCATCTGGCGAGTTGAGTCACAAAGAAAAAGGGCCGCTCATGCGGCCCTTTCCGGGTTATTTGTTCAGCTTGATAACCTGCTTCACGTCGATTTCAAACTCGTTCCAGTCTTTATCGATTTTACCCTGGAGTTCGACTTTATCCTGTGGCGTCACCGTCACGCCGTTCCAGCGCTTGTGGTCGATCTCCACCACCACCGTGCCGCTTTCATCGCGGAAGGTGTAACGGTCATCGGACAGGCGCTCGGTAATATTACCGCGCAGCTTCACCCAGCTGTCGTCCTTCATATCTTTGACTTTAGCCGCGGTAGTGAGGTTGGCGTTATTATCGACAAAGCCACCCTGCTGGGTTTGCGTCTGGGTCTGTGTCGCAGATGGGCCAGAGAAGCCACCCTGTGCAGCAAAAACAGGGGCAGTGGTCATCATCATGATGGCAGCAATTGCAGCGTATTTTTTCATCTTAATCTCTCCCTTTAATGTCGTTTCACAATCCATTAAACAGGGTAAACCTTAACAACTTCTTAAGGGGAAAATTTATTTATTTTTACTGTACAGCAGGCGCTTGCAGAAGGTTTACTGACGGCATCAAGGAGGAAATATGCGCATTTTACTGGTAGAAGACGACAAGCTCATCGGCGATGGCATCAAAGCGGGCTTAAGCAAAATGGGCTTTAACGTGGACTGGTTTACCGACGGTAAAACCGGGCAGGCGGCCCTGTACACCGCGCCGTACGATGCCGTGGTGCTGGACCTGACGCTGCCGGAAATCGACGGGCTTGAGATCCTGCGCGCCTGGCGCGAAAGCGGTAAGAGCGAACCGGTGCTGATCCTCACCGCGCGGGATGCGCTGAATCAGCGCGTCGAAGGGTTACGCCTGGGGGCGGATGATTACCTGTGTAAGCCGTTCGCGCTGATTGAAGTGGCAGCCCGCCTCGAAGCGCTGGTGCGCCGCAGCCACGGGCAGGCGCGCAGCGAGCTGCGTCACGGCAAGGTCACGCTCGATCCGGCAAGTCTCGTCGCCACGCTGGAGGGCGAAACGCTGGTGCTCAAACCCAAAGAGTTCGCCCTGCTGGAACTGCTGATGCGCAACGCGGGCCGCGTGCTGCCGCGCAAGGCCATCGAAGAGAAACTCTACAACTGGGATGATGACGTCTCCAGCAACGCCGTCGAAGTCCACGTTCATCATTTACGCCGCAAGCTCGGCAGCGAATTTATCCGCACCGTGCACGGCATCGGTTATACCCTGGGTGACGCATGAAACTGACCCAACGCCTGAGCCTAAAGCTGCGCCTGACGCTCCTCTTTTTGCTGCTGTCCCTGGCGGCCTGGTTTGCCGCAAGCGTGGTGGCCTGGCACCAGACGACCGACAAGCTCGATAAGCTGTTCGATACCCAGCAGATGCTGTTTGCCAAACGGCTGCTGACGATGGACGTGGACGAACTCCGCGCCCCGGAACGCATGCGCGAGGTGCCGAAAAAAGCCAAACACGGCCATCTTGACGACGATGCGCTGGCCTTCGCAATCTTCACCGCAGACGGCAGCATGGTGCTTAACGACGGTGAGAACGGGCGCGACATACCTTATCACTACCGCCGGGACGGATTTGATGACGGTCGGTTGCAGGATGACAACGACGAATGGCGTTTCCTGTGGCTGACCTCCCCGGACGGGAAATACCGCGTGGTGGTTGGCCAGGAGTGGGAGTACCGACAAGATATGGCGCTGGACGTGGTCAGCTCACAGCTGACGCCGTGGCTGGTGGCGCTGCCCGTAATGCTTCTGTTGCTGATTGTCCTGCTGAGCCGGGAACTGAAACCGCTGAAAAACCTGGCGCAGACCCTGCGTTCACGCTCGCCGGATGCGACCGATACGCTGCCCACCCACGGCGTGCCGACGGAGGTTCGCCCGCTGCTTGATGCGCTTAACCATCTTTTCGCCCGTACGCAGGAGATGATGGCCCGCGAGCGCCGCTTCACCTCGGATGCCGCTCATGAGTTGCGCAGCCCGCTGGCCGCGCTGAAGGTGCAAACCGACGTGGCGCAGCTTTCCCTTGACGATCCCGGGGCGCAGTCTAAAGCGCTGGGGCAATTGCATGCGGGCATCGACCGCGCCTCCCGACTGGTGGACCAGCTTCTCACCCTGTCGCGCCTGGATTCACTGGATAATCTTGATGACGTCGAACCCGTGATGATGGCCGATTTGCTGCAATCCGCGGTGCTGGATATCTGGCATCCGGCGCAGCAGGCGGGCATTGATATTCGGCTCAACGTCAACGCGCCCGAGGTGATGCGTCACGGACAGCCGCTATTGCTGAGCCTGCTGGCGCGTAACCTGCTGGACAACGCCGTTCGTTACAGCCCGCGCGGCAGCGTGGTGGACGTGACGCTGAACACCCAAAGCTTTACCGTGCGCGACAACGGCCCGGGTATTTCAACCGATGCGCTGGCGCGTCTCGGCGAGCGCTTTTATCGTCCACCGGGCCAGGACGCCACCGGCAGCGGTCTGGGGTTGTCTATCGTGAAGCGCATCGCGGCGTTACACGGGATGCGCGTCTCGCTGGGCAATGCGCCTGAAGGGGGCTTTGAGGTGACCGTCAGCTGGTAGCCATTATTGCGCTGAGCGCAAAAGACTTTGCACATTTTGCTTATTTTTCCGCTCCGTCCTCGCGCGTAGAATACCTGGCATACTCTCAGCATCGAGGACAAATAATGAGCAACATTCTGATTATCAACGGCGCGAAAGAATTTGCGCACTCTAAAGGCCAGCTCAATGACACCCTGACCGAGGTCGCGGATGGTTTCCTGCGCGACGCCGGACATGATGTTAAGGTTGTGCGCGCGGACAGCGATTACGACGTGAAGGCCGAAGTGCAGAACTTCCTGTGGGCCGACGTGGTTATCTGGCAGATGCCGGGCTGGTGGATGGGCGCACCGTGGACCGTGAAAAAATACATGGACGATGTGTTTACCGAAGGTCACGGTTCGCTGTATGCCAGCGACGGCCGCACCCGCTCAGACGCGTCTAAAAAATACGGTTCCGGCGGCCTGTTGCAGGGCAAGAAATACATGCTCTCCCTGACCTGGAATGCCCCGCTTGAAGCGTTCACCGAGCAAGATCAGTTCTTTGAAGGCGTAGGCGTAGACGGCGCGTATCTGCCATTCCACAAGGCGAATCAGTTCCTGGCTATGGAGCCGCTGCCGACCTTTATCGTCAATGACGTAATTAAAATGCCGGACGTCCCACGCTATATCGCAGAATATCGCAAGCATCTCGCGGAAATTTTTGCTTAACTGGTAGCCTGGAATTAGAAGGAGTTAATTATGCTTACCGTTATTGCTGAAATCCGTACGCGTCCTGGCCAACATCACCGCCAGGCGGTGCTGGATGAGTTCGCAAAGATCATCCCGACCGTACTGAAAGAAGAAGGCTGCCACGGCTACGCGCCAATGGTGGACGCCGCCACCAGCGCAAGCTTCCAGGCGACCGCGCCAGACTCGATCATCATGGTTGAGCAGTGGGAAACCGTCGCGCACCTTGAAGCGCATTTGCAGACCGCGCATATGAAAGCGTGGAGCGACGCGGTGAAAGGGGACGTTCTGGAAACCCATATTCGTATTCTGGAGCAAGGGGTTTAAGTTCTGTGAAATTTGCCGGGTGGCACTGCGTTTACCCGGCCTACAACTTCCCTCCCAGGCCCGGTAAGCGTTAACGCCACCGGGCTTTTTTTATCACCTTAACACTCAACTGCTATGCTTATTCTGACTTCATGTTAAACAGGAGGATGGAATGGGTCTTTTTAATTTCGTAAAAGAAGCAGGCGAAAAGCTGTGGGACAATCTGACCGATCATAAGGGTCAGAGCGACAAAATCACCGAGCACCTCAAGAAACTCAACATTCCCGGTTCCGATAAGGTTCAGGTTGACGTCACTGACGGCAAAGCCAGCGTGACGGGCGACGGGCTGACGCAGGAGCAGAAAGAAAAAATCCAGGTCGCCGTCGGCAACATCGCAGGCGTCAGCGAGGTGGAGAACAACATCACCGCGACAGATGCCAAAGATGAAGCTACTTACTATACGGTGAAATCCGGCGATACCCTGAGCGCGATCTCTAAAACCGTGTATGGCGATGCTAACCAGTACAACAAGATTTTTGAGGCTAACCGCCCTATGCTCTCCAGCCCCGATAAAATCTATCCCGGCCAGACGCTGCGTATTCCTAAAGCATAACGTCTAAAACAGTCGGTTCACGTCGCGCAGAGGAACAGAATGAAAATAGCTTGTCTTGGCTGGGGTTCGTTAATCTGGAAAAGCGGCGCGTTACCGGTAGCCGGTGAGTGGCAGACCGACGGGCCTTCTTTGCCCGTCGAGTTCTGTCGGGTCAGCGATGGCGGTGAACTGGCGACCGCCATCTGTATGAATGCCCCTGCCGTGCCGGTGCTTTGGGCATGGCTGGAGGCCACAACGTTGAGCGTGGCCTGCCGCGCTTTGCGTGAGCGCGAAGCCATTCCCGAGGATCGCTGCGATGGCATTGGCTCGCTGCTAATCACCGGACGCGACACGGGTATCCTGACAACATGGGCCAGGGAGAAAGGTATTGAAGCGATCATCTGGACCGGGCTCCCGCCGAGAAGCGCGTCACAGGAAGGCAGGGTTCCTGCCGTGGACGAAGCCATCGCTTATCTCGACGGCCTCAGCGGAGAGACCCGTAGCCATGCGCAGGACTATATTTGCCGCGTGCCTGCCCAGCTTGATACGCCCTACCGGCGCGTCATTAAAGACGTGCTTGGATGGTAATCCCCCGGCCAGTTACCAGTACAGTTTCCAGCTCCGGGTGAAACGCACCAGCGCCTCAACGTAGAAGTAATCTCCCCAGCTTGCGCACTCATCCACGCCTTTGTTGCTCCCGAGGTGGTAAACCGAGTGTTTAAGCAGCCCGTTGCCCTTTTCTTCTCTCCCCATCAGATAGTGTTTCGTCAGTGACGACATAATGCCTTTAGCCCACTCCATATAGCGCTCGCGATCCGGATCCGTGACCGGCAGGTGTTTCACCAGCTCCAGCAGCCCACATACCGCAATCGCCGCCGAGGAAGAATCACGCAGCACGTCGGTGCCCACCAGCGCCAGATCCCAGTGGCAGACGTAGTCGTCGGGCAGGCGATTGAGGAAGTAGTTCGCCAGCCGTTTTGACAGGGCGATCATCGTCTCGTCGCCGGTATAGATATAGCTCAGCAGGAAGCCGTAAATTCCCCACGCCTGCCCGCGTGACCAGCAGGAGTCGTCGGCGTAGCCCTGCTGGGTGTTGCCGTAGCGCGGTGCGCCGGTTGTCACATCCATATAGTAGGTGTGGAAGGTGGAGGCATCGTCACGAATGAGGTACGTCGCCGCCTGCATGACGTGCGCTTTTGCGGCGTCGGCAAAACGCGGATCGCCCGTCTGCTCCGTTGCCCAGTAGAGCAGCGGCAGGTTCATGTTGCAGTCGATGATCATCCGCCCGGCCTGGTCCGGATCGGAGAGATCGCCCCACGCCTGGATGATCTTCGCCTTCTCGTGGAAGCGTTCCAGCAGAGCTTCCGCCGCCAGCAGCGAGAAGCCGCGCGCCTCGCGGTTTCCGGTCAGCCGCCACGCGGCTACGCAGGAGAGCGTGTAGAGGAAGCCTAAATCGTGGGTGTTGGTGTCGTTGCGCCCGGCGATGCGCAGGCCAAACGAGCGCACGTGTTTTTCCGCCATCGCGCGGAATTTTTCCTCGCCGCTCATCTCCCATGCCAGCCATAGCTGCCCGGTCCAGAAGCTGGTGGTCCACTCCACGTTGTCAGTCAGCGGATAAAAACCGTTCTGGCAGGTTTCCGCCGGGAATTTGTCGCCGAACTCCGTTAAATGACGGCTAATCAGGTCCAGAACGTGGCTGCGCGCCGAATTCAGTTCATCGCTGAATGCGTGGGAGTCAACGGGCGCAGCGATAACAGGCAGACGTTCTTCTTTGATACGACTTAACATATTTCGGTTCCTTCTTTGACGGCGTAATTTATCGTGTTGACGTTTCTGCTACGTTCAGCGCACGAGCCCCGCGCCATTTGCTCTGACAGGCGGATAACGTAAAAGCAGAGATAAGGGTAAAGGTCAGCGCCGTTGCGCCCATGATGATATAGGTGTGCTCAAAGCCAATACGGTCATACATATACCCGGCAGGGGAAGAGACCACCACGTTGCCAACGTAGAGCATTGCCTGATAGCCGAGTAAATACATGGTGGCATTGACGCGCTTGTCGAAATGCTCGGCAATATATTTAAATACTGACACCAGCAGGAGACAAATTTCCAGACCGTACAGCGGCTTAAGCACTGAAATTAACAGGTGAGAATCACACATGCCGGAAATAATCAGACGCGCCCCGACCACCAGCCCGACAATTAATAGCCCGCGTTTGGCGCCAATAAAGTTCACAAACAGCGGGACCACCATATACATGACAAATTCCATACCCGACTGCACGGTCCCGAGATAACCGAATACCGCGTTGCCCTCATGAATATCATCGAAGAAGGTGACGAAATAGCGCGAGAACTGCTGCTCGGCGATAAACATCATCCACGCCACGCCCGCCACGTACAGGCAGAAGGCCCAGAATTTGCGGTTTCGCAGCAGGGCGTAAACGTCTGACGGGGCGATTTTCTCTTTCGTCAGCACCTCGCCCGCGTGAATGGAGTTAGTGTTCACTTTCAGGCTCAGCAGGACGATCAGCATCACCACCGACGCCACGCTGCCGAGGATAAAGTTATACGCCGGTGAGAGGTTAAACAGCAGGCCGGAGAAGGACGATGCCACAGCCCAGCCGAGCGAACCCCACATGCGAATTTGCCCGAACTCCATGCCGTTTAAGCGGCTAAAGCGGTCGGAATACGATTCGCACGCCGCCACACCCGCGTACCAGGCAAAGCTTAAATAGAGCGCGCCGATAATAATCCCCAGCAGGGTATTAGACATTAACAGCGGCTGGTATACGTAAATAAAGAACGGCGCCATCAGGGCCGACATGATCACCACAAAATAGAGCAGGTATTTGCTCATGCCGATCTTATCGAGAATATAGCCGTAGATCGGTTTAAGAATAACGGAGAATATCCCGTTCACCGCAAAAACGGTTCCAATCACCGAGCCGCTGAGATTGGCTTTCTGGCCAAGCCAGATCGCCAGCAGTCCAATACTGGCAGACCAGGTAAAGAAATAGAGAAAGATAAAGCTACTGATTTTGTAATATTCAGTTCTGTTAGTTGTCGATGTGCTTTTCATATCATCCTCGCCGACGTGTAGGGCCAGATTTTTATAATGTGAACGACAGCTTACGTTCGCTTCCGGGTTCGCTAATGACGACCCGGCTATGGGTTATATTCAGCTGCGGCGTCGCCGCAACGGGCTGTTTTCCGCCAGCCAGAACGGCGCAACAGAGCCAGCTTTCCCCTTGCGGGAGGTCGGCCTTTAACAACGGAATGGAAGCGCACTCCGCAAACATAATGCTGCTGTTCGGCGGCGTGACGATGCTGTCTGGCTGGCGGTGAATGACCGGCGATAGATCGACAATGACGCTGCTGCCGTTTTCAGCCATCAGATAACAACCGCGATCGCGCACCTGGTGGGCGGTTTTCATCACCGCAAAGCCGCCCTCGACGGTTTGCAGAGTGCGCGCGCTGTTGATACGGTGCAGGCGCAGGTGCCACTCCCCGAACGGGATCTGCCAGGTCGCAATATGCACGTCTCGCCAAGGCGACCAGCGCGTGAAAATGTAATGTTCATCCACCCGAACCTCTTCGCACTCGCGACGACCGCGGAAATAGTCATCTCCATCCGCCAGCAGCAGCATGGAATCGCAGGCGGCATGCTTCAGGCCAAATCGTCCACGCTCAATGGTGAATCCGAAGCGGCTGGAGTAGGCAAATTTGGTGTATTTCGCTTCGGTGTTGACGTAGTTATTCAGCTCCAGCTGACCAGCGGTGAGCATGACGACGTGCTGCGAATCTTTCGAATGCATCAGGATCTGCTGCGCATGCGGGATCACATGTTTTTCAGCAAGCGCGGGCAGCGGCTGCTCGTCGGCCTGCCAGAACGGATGCGCCTCCGGCAGCGCCAGGATCAGGTAGGTTTTCAGCGCCCAGTACGGTGAACCGGGGGAGTTGTAATCCTCGCACATCGCCAGGTTCGGATACGCAAACCCCAGGGTAAGAATACCGTCGCGATCGACAATCGACTGCTGCTGCCACCAGCGCAGATGCCGCAGCACAATGCCCTTCACGATACCCGGGGTGAAGACGTCCAGCTGAGAAAAGGCCACCGCGCTCCAGAAGGCAACCATGGCAAAGCGGTAGGTCAGGCTGCGGCCAAACGGCACCGAGGCACCATCGGCGGCGGACCAGTAGATAAAGTCTTCCGCGAACAGACGCGAGCGCTCGCGCAGCACCTTCGCCCTCGCCTCGTCGTCACTCAGGGTGGCGTAAATCAGGCCGTAAAAATGGAAAGCCATGGAGATGTAATAGTCTTTCGGGCGGCCAGGACCGTCGGAGTACCAGCCGTCGCCGAGATAGTAGGCGTCCATCAGCGCAAAGCGGTGGTCAATGGCGGCTTGATCGTACGGCAGGCCGGCGCGCTTAAAGCCGAGCTGGACCATAATGGCAAAATAGTTCCAGTTGCTGTCCGGCATCTGCGCGTCGGTGATTTGGTTGAGCCACGCGTGCAGGTTAATCACCTCGCGCCCGGTAAAGTGCGCGGAGAGTTTATCTCCCAGCAGAGCGAGCCCCAGACCGTAGGCCGCCATCTCCACCAGACGCTGATCGTACGGGCCGGTTTCACCCCAGTAGCCGGTGCTTTGCGGGTCGGTACCAAGCTTAATGGCAGTAAGGTACTTCTCGCTGAACGGCGTGCTTTCGCCGGATGCCATCAGCGGAAACAGCCCCCACAGCGCGCGGGAAAGTCCCTCCATCTGCGCAATATCCGCTGTGTAATGGGCGCAGGTATCACCCAGCGAGAATCGTGAACGGTTCGCCGGAAATTGCGTATCCAGCGCCTGTAAAAGTGCATTCAACGACGCCACTACATCCTGGCGTGAAGACAACGGATTTGATTTTTCTTTGTTTGCCGCCCACATCGGTTCGCCCTCGTAATCAACTGCGGCAAAGCATAGTGAATACGCAAGGGGCAGAAATGTTAGCCGTGTCACAGGCATGAACGATGAATAAACCTCCAGTTGAGAAAATTTAAAAAGGTGGTTTATAAAGACGGTCAGACGGGAAAAAGTTGAGTTTTATTGCACTATGCGCGACACGCCGACATCCGATCTTCTGGAACTGATCGCCCTGAACGATACCGTGGCCTCGTTCAGCCGCCTGTTTGCCAATACCGTGCGCTACCATCACTGGCACCAGTGTCTGGAGATCCTCTATGTGGAAGAGGGCTTTGGGGTGGCGATTGTCGATAATCGTCACTACACCATGCGCCCCGGACGGCTGTTTTTCTTCCCGCCTTTTACGCTGCACAAGGTCATGGTGGACGAACAGGCGGAGGCAATTTACCGCCGCACCATTATTCATCTCGACCAGCACGCGGTGCTGAAGATCCTGCGGAATTTTCCCCAGACCCGGCAGCGTCTGGAGCGGCTGTCACGCCGTGGCGGCGAAGCGTGGGTCGCCGATTTAGCTCACTTCCATCACCATATCGACCATCTGTTTAGCTGCTATAAACCGCCGATGAACAGCGAGAGCATCGCCAGCCTGCTGATAGGCCTGTTCGCGATGCTGCCCGACGATCGCGACGGCGAGCCGGGAAACAGCCAGGGGATCGCCAGCCAGGTGATGTTTTGGCTCGACGAGCATTATCAGGAGAAATTTCGTCTGGATGCGCTGGCCAATGAGCTGGGAAAATCCCGCAGCTACGTATCGCGAAAATTCCATGCGGAAACGGGCGAAAAAATTCACGACTACCTGAATACGCTAAGGTTGCGTAAGGCGTGTGAGTGTTTACTCCACACTGATTCGAGCGTGCGTGACATTGCCGCACAGACGGGTTTTTCCGACGTGACGTGGTTTATCAGCGCG
This sequence comes from Enterobacter cloacae complex sp. SYL003, assembly GCF_049236925.1. Classification (NCBI taxonomy): domain Bacteria; kingdom Pseudomonadati; phylum Pseudomonadota; class Gammaproteobacteria; order Enterobacterales; family Enterobacteriaceae; genus Enterobacter; species Enterobacter cloacae complex sp. SYL003. The sequence continues at coordinate 134,741 of NZ_JBMKJK010000015.1, forward strand.
TTTAAAAAAGGGATTGGCGAGACGCCGCTGCAGTACAGGAAGAACCATCGTGCGGTTTGACGCCCTCACCCACGGGGCTGAGGGTTCCCCACAAATTAATGCGAGCACTGAGCAATCCCCTCGCCCCTCCGGGGAGAGGGTTAGGGTGAGGGGAACA